>NZ_CAJMYZ010000013.1:0-259042 GCF_905220155.1 Paraburkholderia sp. J7
GTCGGTCGAGATGAGCTGGGGGAACGCGAGCGGGTTACGGCCCCAGATGATCATGGCGAGCGTCTGCAGCAGGATCGACACCCCGATCGCGGTGATCAGCGGTGCGAGGCGCGGCGCCCGGCGCAGCGGCCGGTACGCGACCTTTTCGATCGTGTAGCCGACGCCCGCACACACGACCGCGGCGACGGCCAGGGCGATGCACAGCGTGGGGATGTTCCCGAGGCCCGGGAAGTGATTG
The DNA here is from genome assembly GCF_905220155.1 of Paraburkholderia sp. J7. Lineage (NCBI taxonomy): Bacteria > Pseudomonadati > Pseudomonadota > Betaproteobacteria > Burkholderiales > Burkholderiaceae > Paraburkholderia > Paraburkholderia sp. J7. The sequence goes on from NZ_CAJMYZ010000013.1 coordinate 239, forward strand.
TGGAGCACATTGATCGCGGAGAGCGCGACCATGGCGCCCACCATGAGCACGTCGCCGTGCGCGAAGTTAATGATGCCCAGAATCCCGTACACCATGGTGTAGCCCAGAGCGATGATGGCGTAAATGCTGCCAAGCACCAGCCCATTCAGGATCTGCTGGATGAAAATATCCATTTAATGCTCCTTAGCCCGTGCAACCGGATTCGCGCTCGTCATCGGCCGGTGGGCGATGTTTTACGGAACCACAACGACACTTTCGGGTATTGAAGTAAAAACCGGTAACGGTTGGCCGCCCTGGTTCGCGTTGCCGCTGTGTTGCAGCGGCAGGCTCGCCAAAAGCGGATGCAAAAACGGCACCGTCGGATGGTTCGGTGCCGTCGGGTTCAATCAACTACGCGTCATATTCACGTTGGCGTATTCACGGCGAGCCTCGCGGCCCGCAAACGCGAATGCGTCAAACGTCATGACTCCCTCTCCCCGGCCGCCCACGCGCTTCAGGATCTCACCTGCGAGATCCATCGCACCCAGGCGGCGAACCGGCATGACAACGCCGGAGCATGCAAAAGCAATCTGCATGCCAGGAATGATCGATGTTGCGCTCATACCCGTCTCGACATTGCGGCTGTGCCACGTGTTGCGTAGCGCAACCGCATTAATCGATGACGCGGAAAAAGCAGACTTGAATTGCATTAATCAGGTCTCCTGCGCCTTCCGAAATGCTTGCCTGATGGCCTTCTCAACGATGTCCAGCCTTCAGAACGCGCGCATTGTAACGCCAATTATGCGACGGGCAATATTGTTGAACCGGCAGGGTTTTCCTGCATTGCAACCATATTTTTAGATAACAGCCTGTGTCGGGTTGCACCGCAGGTTGCGCCGCATTTTCGTGCACCAGTTGCACCAAAAATCCGCGGGTTTCGCATCATGTGTTGCGGATAATGGCCGCAATGCCTTGTCAGGCGGGCATTGGTTCAAATGAACGGTATTTAAGAGAGAGCATAAAAATGCTGCCCCGACGCGGTGCATTCGTGTCGAAAGCGTATCAATTACCTCATAAATTTGGGGTCACACCACACGATTCGATGCCCCACTCTAGCGAAAACACTAATAAGAACCCCCGGCCAATGTGAGGTTAACCTCTCTTTTCTGACTATATGACCCTTATTAATGGCACTCCACACGAGTCGCAGGCATAAAAAAACGCGCCGGATGGGCGCGTTTTTGCAGGGAGCAGGAAGCTTCAGGCCGGCTGGCCGAGTCCGCGCGGCAAGGGGAACGCAATGTTCTCCTCGATGCCTTCGAGTGCACGCACGTTGCGCGCACCAAGTTCGTGCAGACGGCGAATGATTTCCTGTGCAAGCGCCTCGGGCGCCGACGCTCCTGCTGTCAGACCGATCCGGCGTTTGCCGACGAGCCACTGGGGGTCGATCTGCTCGGGGGCATCCACCATATAGGCGGGAATGCCGCGCTTCTCGGCCACTTCGCGCAGCCGGTTCGAATTGGAGCTGTTCGGGCTGCCCACCACGATCACGACATCACACTGCGGCGCCATGAACTTGACGGCGTCCTGGCGATTCTGCGTGGCGTAGCAGATGTCCTGCTTCTTCGGCTCGCGAATCGCCGGAAAGCGCGTCTTGAGCGCGGCGATGATTTCCGCGGCGTCGTCCACCGACAGCGTGGTTTGGGTGACGAACGCCACGCGCTGCGGATCGCGCAGCTTGAGCGCCTCGACGTCGGCAATGTCTTCGACGAGGTACATGCCCTCGGCCACCTGCCCCATCGTGCCTTCCACTTCCGGATGGCCCTTGTGCCCGATCATGACGATGTCGAGCCCTTCGTCGCGCATCTTCGCGACTTCCACGTGCACCTTCGTGACGAGCGGGCAGGTCGCGTCGTACACGCGCAGTCCGCGCGCCTCGGCATCGGCGCGCACAGACTTGGAGACGCCGTGCGCACTGAAGATCACCGTGTTGCCGGACGGGACCTCATCGAGCTGCTCGATGAAGATCGCGCCCTTCTTGCGCAGGTCTTCGACGACATACGCGTTGTGGACGATTTCGTGACGCACGTAGATCGGTGCGCCGTGAAGCTGGATCGCGCGTTCGACGATCTCGATGGCCCGATCGACGCCGGCGCAGAAGCCGCGCGGCTGGGCGAGCAGGATTTCCGCTTCCGTCAGGTCTGCGACGAGGGACGTGTCCGTGTTGGTCATGGGCTTTAAAGGATTCCGATGATTTGCACTTCGAACGCAACCGCCTGGCCAGCGAGCGGATGGTTGAAATCGAACAGCGCGGAGGTCTCGTTCACTTCCTTGAGCACCCCCGCGTAGCGGCCGCCGTTGGGCGCATTGAACTCGATCAGGTCGCCCGGGCTGAACTCCTCGCCGATCATGCCGTTCTCCCGCAGGGTCTTGAGCGAGACGCGCTGGATCAGGTCGGGGTTGCGCTGGCCGAAAGCGACGCCCGGTTCTAGCTGAAAGGTCGAGTGGTGCCCCACCTTCAGGCCCTGCAAAATATCTTCCAGCGGCGGCGCGAGCTGGCCGGCGCCCATCAGCAGAGTGGCGGGACGGTCGACAAAGGTATTGACGATTTCGGTGCCATCGGCGAGCGAAAGCCGGTAATGCAGCGTCACGTGGGAACCGGGTTTCACTTCGGAGATGTCGATGATGCTCATGCGTAACTCTTTTCGTCGGAACGCGCGCTTCGCGCGTGCGCGCCGCAAGGCGCCGGTCCGGCCTGCCTTGGGCGGCCGGAAAGCATCTATTGTAAGCCACTTGGCCGGGACGGTCGCGGCACGATTGTGCACTGCCACCACCCGCGCTCGCGTACGCCGCGCGCTCCTTATTTGTCTGTGGAGATTGCCATGACCGGACTTGCCTGCCTGCCAGACACGGCGCCCAGCACGATTGCCAGCGCCTTTGCCGGCCGCCCGCACGGACTGGCTTGCGCGGAGCGCGGCCCCGCCGACACCGCCCTTCCCGCGCCGGCTACTCCGGCGGTGCCGGTTCGCAATAGCGGGGCTGCGGCACGGCGCCGCGACATGCCACGCGAGCGGCTGCGCACGGCGGGGCCGGCCGCGCTATCAGATGTGGAGTTGCTCGCGATCCTGCTCGGCTCCGGCTTGCCGGGCCACGATGTCTTCGAAGTGGCCCGCACGCTGCTGGCCCAATTCGGATCGCTGCGCGCCATGCTCGACGCGCAACGCGAAGAATTCGAGGCCCTGCGCGGCATCGGGCCCGCGAAAGCCTCGATGCTGCAAGCGGTGACCGAACTCGCGCGGCGGGCGCTCGCCGAAGCACTCGACGACAAACCGCTCGTCGACTCACCGGGCGCGGTCGAGGACTATTTGCGCCTGCTGATCGGCGGGCGGCCGCACGAGGTGTTCGTTTGCCTCTTTCTGGACGCGCGCCATCGGCTGATCCGCTCGGAGGAAAGCTCGCGCGGCTCGCTCACGCGCATGGCGGTGTATCCTCGTGAAATCGTGCGGCGTGCGCTAACCCTTAATGCCGCGAGCCTCATCGTCGCCCATAATCACCCTTCTGGTGCGGTGCAGCCGAGCGCGAGCGACCGGCGCCTCACGCGGGTGTTGCGCGAAACGCTGGCGCTCGTGGAGGTTCAACTCATCGATCACCTGGTCATTGGCACGCGCGAGACGTTTTCCTTCGCGCGCCAGGGCTGGAGCTGAGGCGGCCGCGCACGCGTGATGGCACCCGCGGCACCCGCGGCGACCGCGGACAGCTGCAGGAAACTGCGAGCAACCGCGGCAGCGCACAACGATATCCGCAAATCGTGTTTGATTTTCCTGGCATTTTTCTGCTAGACTCACGGTTTGCCTATTTCCAACCCTGTTCTGAAGCCCATCGAGGTCTTCCAGGGGAAATACGGCCTGGGTTCGAGGTTGTCTCTCATCCATACGTGAGCGCGCTCTTATTCCGGCCATTTCTCGCCTGGGAAACTTAAGCGGCTCTCGAACTCAGAATTTCCGTAGGAGTGTCTCATGGCACGTGTATGCCAAGTCACTGGGAAAGCGCCGATGAGCGGCAACAACGTTTCCCACGCTAACAACAAAACCAAGCGCCGTTTCCTCCCGAATCTGCAAAACCGCCGTTTCTGGGTTGAAAGCGAGAACCGTTGGGTGCGTCTGCGCATCTCGAACGCAGGCCTGCGCCTGATCGACAAGAACGGCATCGATTCCGTGCTCGCAGACCTGCGCGCACGCGGCGAACTGTAAGGAGTAAATCATGGCCAAGGGTATTCGCGACAAGATCAAGCTCGAGTCGACCGCAGGCACGGGTCACTTCTACACGACCACGAAGAACAAGCGCAACATGCCGGAAAAAATGTCGATCAAGAAGTTCGACCCGGTTGTTCGCAAGCACGTCGAGTACAAGGAAACCAAGATCAAGTAATTGATCGGTTTCGAGCCTGACGAAGACAGAAAAACCCCGCTTTTTAGCGGGGTTTTTCTTTTTGCGCGCCGGTCCTGGACACCACCGCGCCTAGGTTCGCGCCGTGCAAAGGTGTTTTAACTGCAGCGCCCAAACTGCCGCTACCCCTTCGCTCGTCTCTCGGAGTATGCTTCCCGCTTTATACCGGCTGCCACACGCGTGTCATACGCCCGCGACGGCGCAGGACCGCGGCAAATGCGGCGGCCGGAATGCGTAGAACAAGAGAGACGGAGAAGCAGGATCATGAATTTCGATGTAGCGATCGTCGGCAGCGGCCTCGCAGGACTGAGCGTCGCGCTGAATCTCGCCGACTCGCGTCGTGTGGTCATCATCGCCAAGCGCGCGATGACCGAAGGCGCGAGCGACCGCGCGCAAGGCGGCATTGCCGCCGTGCTCGACTCGGCCGACAGCGTGGAGAACCACGTGGACGATACGCTCGTCGCCGGCGGCGGCCTGTGCGACGAGGCGGCCACGCGCTACATCGTCGAGCATGGCCGCGAGGCGATCGAATGGCTGATCGCCCAGGACGTGCCGTTCACGAAGGACGCCGCCGCCGAACTCGGCTTTCACCTCACGCGCGAAGGTGGCCACAGCCATCGCCGCATCATCCATGCTGCCGACGCCACCGGCCACGCGGTCGTGCAAACGCTGCTCGAGCGCGCCCGCTCGCACCCGAACATCACGATCCTCGAAGACCATCAGGCAATCGACGTCATCACGTCCGACCGTCTGGGCCTGCCGGGCCGTCGCTGCCACGGCCTGTATGCGCTCGATCTGAAGAACGACCGCACGGTGACGATTCAGGCGCCGCACACGGTGCTCGCCACGGGCGGCGCAGGCAAGGTCTACCTCTACACGACGAACCCCGACACGGCCACCGGCGACGGCATCGCCATGGCATGGCGCGCGGGCTGCCGCGTGGCGAACATGGAGTTCATCCAGTTCCACCCCACTTGCCTCTTCCATCCGCATGCCAAGTCGTTCCTGATTTCGGAAGCCGTGCGCGGCGAAGGCGGCGTGCTGCGCCTGCCCGACGGCACGCGTTTCATGCCCGAGCACGACGAACGCGCCGAACTGGCGCCGCGCGACATCGTTGCCCGCGCGATCGACTTCGAGATCAAGAAGCACGGCATCGACTGCGTGCATCTCGACATCAGCCATCAGCCGCCGGCGTTTCTTGAGGAGCACTTCCCGACCATCCTCGCGCGTTGCCGCGAGTTCGGCATCGACATCACGAAGGAGCCGATTCCGGTCGTGCCCGCCGCGCACTACACCTGTGGCGGCGTCGTCACCGATCTGGCCGGGCGCACTGATCTCGCGGGCCTGTACGCCGTGGGCGAGACCTCGTACACCGGCCTGCACGGCGCGAACCGGCTCGCGAGCAATTCGCTGCTGGAGTGCCTCGTGATCGGCCGCTCGGCGGCCGAGGCGATTGAGGAAGAAGGCTTCAGCGCTGGCGCGCACGCACCGCTGCCCGACTGGGACGAAAGCCGCGTTTCCGATTCCGACGAAGAAGTCGTCGTTGCCCACAACTGGGACGAGCTGCGCCGGCTGATGTGGAATTACGTCGGCATCGTGCGCACCGACAAGCGCCTCGAGCGCGCGCAGCATCGCATCGCCTTGCTGCGCGATGAAATTCTCGAGTACTACGCGAATTTCCGCGTCACGCGCGACCTGCTCGAATTGCGCAACCTCGTCGAAGTCGCTTCGCTGATCGTGGAAAGTGCGCGCTCGCGCCGCGAGAGCCGCGGCCTGCACTACAGCCGCGACTGGCAGAACTCGCTGCCCAAGGCGCTGCCGACCGTGCTCGCACCGGAGCGCGTGCGCAATCGCACGGTTTCTTAAGACCTACGTAGCAAGCGCGCCGCAAAAACAAAGGCCGCCTCATTTCGAGGCGGCCTTTTCGTTTCAGTTCAGCTCAGCGAGCTTGCAGACTCAGACGATGCGCATCGAGAAGTCCGTCGCGCGCACATCTTTCGTCAAAGCGCCGATCGACACCCGGTCCACGCCCGTTTCCGCGATCGTGCGCACCGTGTCGAAGTTCACGCCGCCCGAGACTTCGAGCACCGCGCGCCCCGCCGTGAGCTTCACCGCGTCGCGCATCATGTCGAACGAGAAGTTGTCGAGCAGGACCGATTTGGCGCCGTGCGCGAGCGCCGTTTCGAGCTGTTCGAGCGTCTCGACTTCGATCTGGATCGGCACGCCCGCATCGAGCGCGAGCGCAGCGTCCATCGCCGCGTCCACGCCGCCCGCCGCTGCGATGTGGTTTTCCTTGATCAGGATGCCGTCGTAAAGCGCGAGGCGCTGGTTTGCGCCGCCGCCCACGCGCACCGCGTACTTCTGCGCGAGGCGCAGGCCGGGCAGCGTCTTGCGCGTGTCCAGAATACGCGTGCTCGTGTGCGCGATCATGTCGACGTAGCGGCGCGTCACGCTCGCCACGCCCGAAAGCAGTTGCAGGAAGTTCATCGCGTTGCGCTCGGCCGTGAGCAGCGAACGCGCCGGACCGCGCAGCGAGCAAACGGTCGTATCCGCGACCATGCGGTCGCCTTCGCGATAGTGCCAGCGCACCTCGATGCGCGAATCGACGCGCTTCACCACGCCGTCGAACCAGAGCACGCCGCACAGCACGGCTTCTTCGCGCACGATGATGCGTGCGTCGCGCATTTCGTCGGCGGGCACGAGACGGCCGGTCTGGTCGCCAGGGCCTACGTCTTCCTCTAGCGCGTCGGCCACATTGCGCACGATCGCAGCGTCGAACGCTGCGCCGTACTGCGCGCGCACTTCATCGAGCACGGGCGAAACGGCATCGACTGCGAGCAATTCGAGTGCACCCATTTACGCCGCCCCCACTTGCGAGAACAACGCGGTGTCGCGCGCAAGGTCGCCGCTCGCCTGCACGCGGCGCTTGTGTTCCGCCGCGAACGCCAGCATGCGGTCGATCGGCAGACGCGCGCGCTCACCGATCGCGGTATCGACGTGAATCTCGTTGTGGCCGCGCTCGAGCACGTCGGCGAGATTCGCCAGGCCGTTCATGGCCATCCACGGGCAATGCGCGCAGCTCTTGCAGGTGGCGCTGTTGCCGGCCGTGGGCGCTTCGATGAAGGTCTTGCCCGGCGCCGCGAGGCGCATCTTGTGCAGGATCCCTAAATCGGTCGCGACGATGAAGCGTTGCGCGTCGAGCTTCACGGCGGCGTCGATCAGCTGCGTGGTCGACCCGACCACATCCGCAAGCGCGACGACGCCTTCCGGCGATTCGGGGTGGACGAGAATCTTCGCGTCCGGGTATTCCGCACGCAGCAGATCGAGCTCGATGCCCTTGAACTCGTCGTGCACGAGGCACGAGCCCTGCCACAACAACATGTCCGCGCCGGTCTTCTTCTGGATGTAGCTGCCCAGGTGCCGGTCCGGCGCCCACAGAATTTTTTCGCCCTTGGCGTGCAGGTCGGCGACGATCTCGAGGCCGATGGACGACGTGACCATCCAGTCCGCACGCGCCTTCACAGCCGCACTCGTGTTCGCATAAACGACGACGGTACGGTCCGGATGCTCATCGCAAAACGCGGAGAATTCGTCGATCGGGCAGCCGAGGTCGAGCGAACAGGTCGCATCGAGATCGGGCATGAGAATGCGCTTGTTCGGACTCAGAATCTTCGCCGTCTCACCCATGAAGCGCACGCCCGCCACGACGAGCGTCTGTGCCTCGTGGTCGCGGCCAAAGCGCGCCATCTCGAGCGAATCGGCCACGCAGCCGCCTGTTTCGTCGGCGAGCTCCTGCAATTCGGGGTCCACATAATAGTGCGCGACGAGCACCGCCTTCTCGCGCTTGAGCAACGCGCGAATCCGCTCCTTCAATGCAACGCGCTCTGCCGTGGACGGTGCATCGGGCACGCGCGCCCAAGCCTGTCCAACGCTGCAGACGGCACCCTGCGGCCGGTCGTATTCGACCTTCCTGATTGCCTGACTCATGATCTCCTGCCCCTACCGATCGCCGCGCCATTGAAGCCATTGTGGGGACTCCGGCTTTTTTGCGGCCCAAAAAGAAAAACCCCGCCAGCGCGGGGTTTTGTGACGTCTCGTCATTCTAAAGGATTTTCTTACGCCCTACTGAGCGGCCAAAATCCCCTCCGGACGATGAGGCCAATCAGGCGTAACGGCGCAGACGCGACGCAAATTCCTGCAGCGCCTTGATACCGCTTTGTTCAGCGCGATGGCACCAATCCTGGAGCTGCGTGAGCAGTTGTTCGCGCGAGGCGCTCGAACGTTCCCAGATTGCGGCCAGTTCGTTGCGCAGTTCGATGTACGTGCGCAGCTTCTGGCTGTTCGCGAAAATTTGCGGAAGCTGGCGCTTCTGCGGCTCGTTCAGGCTGGCTTCTTCCTTGTCGAACCACTTGCGTGCACCACGCATGACCTTGTACTTCTCGCGCTCGCCCACTTCCTTGAGGTGCGCGAGTTCCTGGCGGTACGCCTGCTTCACGGCCTTGCCGTAACGCGCCATCACTTCGTAGCGGTTGGACAGCACGGCCTGCAGCGTTTCGTGATCCGGCACCAGCTTGACCTTGGTCAGGCGCGGCGTGGGCGCGACCTTCTTCACCTTGGCAAGACCCACCGCCTGCATCATGCGGATGTACATCCAGCCGATGTCGAACTCGTACCACTTGTTCGAGAGCTTCGCGGAAGTCGCGAACGTGTGGTGGTTGTTGTGCAGTTCCTCGCCGCCGATGATGATGCCGAACGGAAGAAGGTTCGTGCTTGCGTCGGACGAATTGAAGTTGCGGTAACCCCAGAAGTGACCAAGGCCATTCACGACGCCGGCGGCCCAGAACGGGATCCACGCCATTTGCACGGCCCACACGGTGAGGCCAACAGCGCCGAACAGCGCGACGTCGATCACCATCATGATGCTCACGCCGAGAATGGGGTAGCGCGTGTAGACGTTGCGCTCCATCCAGTCGTTGGGCGTGCCGTGGCTGAAGCGGCGCAGCGTTTCTTCGTTCTTCGCTTCGGCACGATAGAGTTCGGCGCCTTCGAGCAGCACCTTCCAGATGCCGCGCGTTTGCGGGCTGTGCGGATCTTCTTCCGTTTCGCACTTGGCGTGGTGCTTGCGGTGGATCGCCGCCCACTGGCCCGTGAGCATGCCCGTGGTCATCCACAGCCAGAAACGGAAGAAGTGGCTCGCGATGGGGTGCAGGTCCAGCGCGCGGTGCGCCTGGCAGCGGTGCAGGTACACCGTTACGCCGATAATCGTGATGTGGGTGACCACCGCCGCGAACAGCACGATCTGCCACCACGAGAAATGGAGCACGCCGTGGGCGAGGAAATCAAGCAGGGAGTTCAACAAGGCATTTACCTGTGAAACGAAGCGCGTCGGCCTTTCAGCCAGGCGCCGGTGTCAAGAAAGTGAAAGCGACTAGATGCGGTTGGACGGCATTCTACTAGAACCGTTCCAAGTGTTTGTAACAAAGGAAGATTTTTTTCTTTAATGGTTACGGCGTCAACGTCTGAAGGACGTTTTGAGGCGCTTTGCCGCACCCCAACCGGCCCTTTCCGAAGTATCTGTCCCCATCTAATCTTTCACTGCAATCCGCACCTCGCGTTGAGCAGCGGTATCGCGATCCCATGTTCCGCGCCTTCTAACCAGAATTCTGGCTCAAGTTGTGTGGCGTCGCGCGAAAATTCAATGGGATGCGATGGTCGTCGGGAATCAGGTCTCGATGCCACATCCACTCCCAACCTGAATACCGCCTGGCCTGACGGTGTCGCCAATACGCAACGAGGGTTCAGCCGTGACGCGGCACGACCTCGCGTACCCGCTATCGCGAACCGCCCGGCCTGTGTAGGCCGGACGGTCCCGCATCGTGGCTGCCTGCCGTGCGCTTACTCCAGCGCGGCGTCCGGCTCGGCGGCTTCGCTTTCCTGCGCCTTCGCGATCGCGTCGGACGTTTCCTGCACCGCCGCGGCTTCTTCAGGCGTGGTCTGCGCGCCGGCCGCCTTCGTCTTCGGCTTCGCATCGCCGCGCCGTTCCAGCACGGCGGCAAAGAAGCCGTCGGTGGCGTGGCGGTGCGGCCACAGCGAGAGGTAGTCGCCCGTGTCGAGGCCCACACGCTGCTCGGCCAGCACGTCGCGCGCGCTCACCAGCACGTAGTCGGGGTGCGCCTCGAGGAACTGCTTCACGACCGCTTCGTTCTCGGCGTCGAGAATGCTGCAGGTCGCGTAGACGAGACGACCGCCGCGCTTGAGCAGGCGCGCCGCACTCGTGAGAATCGACAGTTGCTTGGGCGCAAGCTCGGCAATCGACTCGGGCGACTGGCGCCACTTGAGGTCGGGGTTGCGGCGCAGCGTGCCGAGGCCCGAGCACGGCGCGTCCACGAGCACGCGGTCGATCTTGCCGATCAGTCGCTTGATCTTGGCGTCGTGCTCGCTGTCGATCAGCACCGGATTGACATTCGACAGGCCGCTGCGCGCGAGACGCGGCTTGAGCTTGGCAAGGCGCCGGTCGGACACGTCGAAGGCGTAGAGCCGGCCCGTCGAGCGCATCATCGCGCCGAGCGCCAGCGTCTTGCCGCCCGCGCCCGCGCAGAAGTCCACGACCATCTCGCCGCGGCGCGGCGCGAGGAGCGTGCACAGCAGCTGGCTGCCTTCGTCCTGCACCTCGAACCAGCCGTCCTTGAACGCGTCGAGTTTCGAGAGCGCGGGCTTGCCCGTCACACGTACGCCGAACGGCGCGAACGGCGTTTCGCCGCCTTCGATGCCCGAAGCGGACAGCGCACGGATCAGTTCCTCGCGGTTCGCCTTAATGGGATTGGCGCGCAGATCGAGCGGCGCCGGGTAATTCAGCGCGGCGGCCAGTTGCGCGAGTTCGGCCGGCTCGAAGCGCGTTTCCAGCGCCTTCATGATCCACTCCGGCAGATTCAGCTGCACGCGCTGCGGCAGGCTCGCCGGGTCGATCTTCGAAACATGTTCGAGCCAGCTGGCCTCGGCGTCGGAAACGAACGGACGGATCGCCGAGCGGCCCGCCGTCGCCATGAGGCCGAGCAGCGTGAGGCGGCGCGTCGGGCTGCCCGAGCCGCTTTCGGCCAGATGGGCGAACTCCATGCGCCGGCGCAGCACGGCGAACACGGCTTCGGCGATCACGCCGCGCTCGGCGTGGCCGAGCTTCGGATGCTCGCGGAAGAAACGGCTCGTCACCGCGTCGGCCGGGCCCGTGAATTTGAGGACGTCGGCGAGCAACGTTTCAGTCTGTCCAATCAGAAAACCATGCAGTCTCATGCGCCCTCCCCGGCGGCTTGCGAGTCGTCAAAGAAGAGCCACTGTGGCTCGGCCGGCGTGAGCGTCACGCGTTCGCCGTCGAGCGCGAGGCGCCCTTCGACGAACCAGCGCACTGCGCGCGGATACATTACATGTTCGGTCTTGAGCACGCGCGCGGAGAGCGCCGCGGCGTCGTCGCCCGCGCGCACCGGCACCACCGACTGCGCGACGATCGGACCATGATCCAGCGTAGGCGTGACGAAATGCACCGTCGCGCCGTGCACGCGGCAGCCCGCGTCGAGCGCCTGCTGGTGCGTCTTCAGGCCCGGAAACATCGGCAGCAGCGAGGGATGGATATTAAGCATCCGACCCGCATAATGGCCGACAAACGATTCGGTCAGCACACGCATGAAACCCGCCAGCACGACGAGGTCCGGCGCATAGCCGTCGATAACTTGAGCGAGCGCCGTATCGAAGCTGGCGCGATCGGGAAACTGGCGGTGATCGACGACCGCCGTGGCAATGCCGTTCGAAGCCGCGAACGCGAGGCCCGCGGCGTCAGGACGGTTGGCAATCACGGCGGCGATGCGCGCGCCCCAAGCCTCCTGCGCGCAAGCGCGCACGATGGCTTCCATGTTGCTGCCCCGTCCCGAAATCAGGATGACGAGATTTTTCATCCGCGGATTTTATCATCGGGGGGCCTGCTCGACGCTCGTGCGGCGGCGATCGTCGCCTCGTGCGTTTATAATCTTCTGTTTCGTCGCGGTCTTTGGGCCGCGAATGGCCAAGTCAGAAGGTCCTTAGCACGCGTGCTGCGCCAGCGCGCTTTTTGAGGTTCCACCAGGTTCCGCTATCGTGAGAGTCTTCCGCGGTCTTCCCAATGCCGAAAGCCGCGCGCCCTGCGCGCTGACCATCGGCAATTTCGACGGTGTCCACCGCGGGCATCAGGCATTGCTCGCGCGCGTGCGCGCGGCAGCCGACGCGCGCGGCCTGCCCGTCTGCGTGATGACCTTCGAGCCGCATCCGCGAGAGTTCTTCAACCCGGCCAGCGCCCCGCCGCGCATCGCCATGCTGCGCGACAAGCTCGAGGCGCTGCGCGAAAACGGCGTGGACCGCGTCGTGGTCGAGCATTTCAACCACACGTTCGCCAGCCAGTCGCCCGAGGCGTTCGTCGAGCGCATCATCGTGGGCGGCCTGCACGCGCGCTGGATGATGATCGGCGACGACTTCCGCTATGGCGCGAAGCGCGCGGGCGACTTCGCCTCGCTGCAGGCCGCGGGCGCGCAGTACGGCTTCGAAGTCGAACAGATGGCGACCGTGGCCGACCCGTCGGGCGTGCGCATTTCCAGCTCCGCCGTGCGCGCGCAACTGCACGCGGGCGACCTCGACGCCGCGCGCGCCTCGCTTGGCCGCGGCTATCACATCAGCGCGCACGTCACGCATGGCCTGAAGCTCGGCCGCGACCTCGGCTTCCCCACGATGAACCTGCTGATCGGCCACAAGCGGCCGGCGCTCAAGGGCATTTTCGTCGTGATGGTGCATGGTATTGCCGAGCACCCGCTGCCGGGCGTCGCGAGCCTCGGCCTGCGCCCGACCGTGGACGACTCGGGCCGTGTGCTGCTCGAAGTGCATCTGCTCGACTGGCACGGCGACGCCTACGGCAAGCTCGTGCGCGTCGAGTTCCTCAAGAAGCTGCGCGACGAGGAGAAGTTTCCCGACCTCGAAACGCTCACCGCCGCGATCGCCCGCGACGTGGCGAACACCCGCGCGTGGTTCGCCGCCGCGGGCGCCAGCGTGGCCGGCGGCGCGTCCACCGGCTTCGCCACCTCGGCCACCGACCGAATTAGGTGACCTGCGGCCCGCATGCGCGGGCTGCCCCGCCCCCAGGCGCCGCGTGCGGAACGCACGGCATGCAGCGCCCGAGGCGACGGTTGCGCGGCATCGGCCGCAACGCTGACGCCATGCATCCCCCGAATTCCACGTGATCTCACCATGAGCGACAAAAAAGCATCCTCCGGCAAGCCGCAGAAGTCCGAATCGAAGTACCCCGTCAATCTGCTCGACACTCCGTTCCCGATGCGCGGCGATCTGCCCAAGCGCGAGCCGCAATGGGTCAAGGAGTGGGAGGAGAACCAGGTCTACGAGAAGATCCGCGCGGCCTCGAAGGGCCGCAAGAAGTTCATCCTGCACGACGGTCCCCCGTACGCGAACGGCGACATCCACCTCGGCCACGCGGTGAACAAGATCCTCAAGGACATGATCGTCAAGGCGCGCAATCTCGCGGGCTTCGACGCGGTCTATGTGCCGGGCTGGGACTGCCACGGCATGCCGATCGAAATCCAGATCGAAAAGCAGTTCGGCAAGTCGCTGCCCGCCCAGGAAGTGATGCAGAAGGCGCGCGAATACGCGGCCGGCCAGATCGAGACGCAGAAGAAGGGCTTCAAGCGCCTGGGCGTGCTCGGCGACTGGAACAACCCGTACAAGACCATGAACTTCGCGAACGAGGCTGGCGAGATCCGCGCACTCGCGAAGATCATCGAGAAGGGCTACGTGTTCCGGGGCCTGAAGCCCGTGAACTGGTGCTTCGACTGTGGCTCGGCGCTTGCCGAAGCGGAAGTCGAGTACAAGGACAAGACCGACCCGACCATCGACGTGCTGTTCACGTTCGCGCAGCCGGCTGAAACGGCGGCCGCGTTCGGCCTGCCCGCCCTGCCGCGCGAAGAAGGCGGCATCGTGATCTGGACCACCACGCCCTGGACGATCCCGTCGAACCAGGCGCTGAACGTGCATCCGGAAATCGACTACGCGCTCGTCGACACGCAACGCGGCCTGCTGATCCTCGCGGTCGAGCGCGTGGAAGCGTGCATGAAGGAATTCGGCCTCGAGGGCAAGATCGTCGCCACGACGAAGGGCGAAAAGCTCTCGCTGCTGCGCTTCAACCACCCGCTCGCCTCGGCGCACCCGGGCTACAAGCGCACCTCGCCGATCTATCTCGGCGACTATGTGACGACCGACACCGGCACGGGCATCGTGCACTCGGCGCCCGCCTATGGCGTGGAAGACTTCGTGTCGTGCAAGGCGCACAACATGGCCGACTCGGACATCATCAGCCCGGTGATGGGCGATGGCCGCTATATCGAATCGCTGCCGCTCTTCGGCGGCCTCTCGATCTGGGCGGCGAACCCGAAGATCGTCGACGCGCTCGACGCCGCCGGCACGCTCCTGCGCAGCGAAAAGTACCTGCACAGCTACATGCACTGCTGGCGCCACAAGACGCCCATCATCTACCGCGCCACGTCGCAGTGGTTCGCGGGCATGGACGTCACGCCCAAGGACGGCGGCAAGACGCTGCGTGAAACCGCGCTCGAAGGCATCGAGGCGACGGCGTTCTACCCCTCGTGGGGCAAGCAGCGCCTGTATTCGATGATCGCCAACCGCCCGGACTGGACGCTCTCGCGCCAGCGCCAATGGGGCGTGCCGATGGCGTTCTTCGTGCACAAGGAAACCGGCGAGCTGCATCCGCGCACGCTGGAGCTGCTCGAACAGGTCGCGCAGCGCGTGGAAAAGGCGGGCATCGAAGCGTGGCAAACGCTCGACCCGCGCGAACTGATCGGCGACGACGCCAACCTGTACGAGAAGAACCGCGACACGCTCGACGTGTGGTTCGACTCGGGCACGACGCACTGGCACGTGCTGCGCGGCTCGCACAAGGACGAGCTGCAGTTCCCGGCCGACCTGTACCTGGAAGGCTCGGACCAGCACCGCGGCTGGTTCCACTCGTCGCTGCTCACGGCTTCGATGCTCGACGGCCGTCCGCCCTACAACGCGCTGCTCACGCACGGCTTCACCGTGGACGGCGAAGGCCGCAAGATGTCGAAGTCGCTCGGCAACGGCGTCGACCCGCATGAAGTGGCGAACCGACTGGGCGCGGAAATCATCCGTTTGTGGATCGCCTCGACCGACTATTCGGGCGAGCTGGCCATCTCGGAAGAGATCCTGAAGCGCGTGACGGAAGGTTATCGCCGTATCCGCAACACGCTGCGCTTCCTGCTCTCGAACCTGTCGGACTTCGACTTCGAGAAGCACGCGCTGCCCGCCAGCGAATGGCTCGAGATCGACCGCTACGCCGTCGCGCTCACGCATACGCTGCAAAACGACGTGCTCTCGCACTACGACCGCTACGAGTTCCACCCGGTCGTGGCCAAGCTGCAGACGTTCTGCTCGGAAGACCTGGGCGGCTTCTATCTCGACGTGCTGAAGGACCGCCTCTACACGAGCGCAGCGGACTCGAAGGCCCGCCGCGGCGCGCAAACGGCGCTGCACCACATCACGCATAGCCTGTTGCGCATCCTCGCGCCGTTCCTTTCGTTCACGGCCGAAGAAGCGTGGAAAGTGTTCCAGCCGCAAAGCGAAACCATCTTCACCGAAACCTTCCACGCCTTCCCGGACGTCGAAGGCGCGCCGGAGCTGATCGCCAAGTGGACGCTGCTGCGCGAAGTGCGCGGCAACGTGACGAAGGCGCTCGAAGAGGCGCGTGTGGCGAACCAGATCGGCTCGTCGCTGCAAGCCGAAGTGCGCATTCTCGCAAGCGGCGCGCGTTACGACGCCCTCACCTCGCTCGGCGACGACCTCAAGTTCGTGCTCATCACCTCGGCGGCGGAAGTCGTGAAGGTGGAAAGCGAAGCGGAGGAAGGCGTCGAAGTGGTCACCTCGAAGTACCTCAAGTGCGAGCGCTGCTGGCACTACCGCGAGGACGTCGGCGCGAACGCGGAGCATCCGGGCCTGTGCGGCCGCTGCGTCGTGAATCTGTTCGGCGACGGTGAAAAACGGAGCGCGGCATAATGGCAAAAACGCTGCCGAAGCAAACCCGGTCGAACGGCGCAAGCGGCACGCTCGCGCCGTGGCTGGGCATCGCGGTCATCGTGATCCTCGCCGACCAGCTCACGAAAATCGCCATCAACAAGGTGTTCAGCTACGGCGAAGGCCGCGTGATCACGCCGTTCTTCAACCTCGTGCTGGTCTACAACAAGGGCGCGGCGTTCAGCTTCCTGTCGGCGGCGGGCGGCTGGCAGCGCTGGGCGTTCACGGCGCTCGGCGTGGTGGCGGCGCTCGTGATCTGCTATCTGCTCAAGCGCCACGCCACGCAGAAGCTCTTCTGCACCGCGCTCGCGCTCATCATGGGCGGCGCGCTCGGCAACGTGATCGACCGCCTGCTCTACGGCCACGTGATCGACTTTCTCGACTTCCACGTGGGCGGCTGGCACTGGCCGGCGTTCAACCTGGCCGACAGCGCGATCTGCATCGGCGCGGCGCTGCTGGTGTTCGACGAACTGCGGCGCGTGCGCGGCGCGCGCTGAGCGTGCCCGCTGCACGGTTAAAGGAGCTGTGACTTGAACACGTCCGCTGCAAACCCAGGCGAACTGGCTGGCCGCCACCTCGTGCTCGGCATGACGGGCGGCATTGCCTGCTACAAGATCGCCGAGCTCACGCGCCTCCTGACCAAGGCAGGCGCGACCGTGCAGGTCGTGATGACCGAGGCGGCCACGCAGTTCATCACGCCGGTCACGATGCAGGCGCTCTCGGGCCGCCCCGTCTACACGAGCCAGTGGGATGCGCGCGTGCCGAACAACATGGCGCACATCGACCTCTCGCGCGAAGCCGACGCCATCGTCATCGCGCCTGCCTCGACCGATTTTCTCGCCAAACTCGCGCACGGTTTCGCCGACGACCTGCTCTCCACGCTGTGCGTCGCACGCGACTGCCCGCTGCTCGTCGTGCCCGCGATGAACCGCCAGATGTGGCAAAACCCGGCCACGCAGCGCAACGTCGCACAGCTGCGCGCGGACGGCATCGAAACGCTCGGCCCAGATTCCGGCCCGCAGGCGTGCGGCGAGATCGGCGACGGGCGCATGCTCGAACCCGAAGCCGTGTACGAGGCGATCGTCTCCTTCTTCGCGCCGAAGGTGCTCGCGGGCCGCAAGCTCCTGATCACCGCCGGCCCGACCTTCGAGCCGCTCGATCCCGTGCGCGGCATCACCAACCGTTCGAGCGGCAAAATGGGCTTCGCGCTCGCGCGCGCCGCGCAGCAGGCGGGCGCCGAGGTGCATCTGGTCGCGGGCCCGGTCGCGCTGCAAACGCCGTGGGGCGTGTATCGCGAAGACGTCCAGACCGCCCAGCAGATGTACGACGCGGTCATGCGCGCCGCAACCGGTGCCGATGTCTTCATCGGCGTGGCGGCTGTGGCCGACTGGCGCGTCGACCATGTCGCCGAGCACAAGATCAAGAAAACGGCCGAGCACCGCATGCCGACGTTCACGTTCGTCGAGAACCCGGACATCCTCGCCTCGGTCGCGGCCCTGCCGAATCCGCCGTACTGCGTGGGCTTCGCCGCCGAAAGCGGCAATCTCGACGTGCACGGCGAAGAAAAACGCGCACGCAAGAAAGTGCCGCTCCTGATCGGCAATCTCGGCCCGCTCACCTTCGGCCAGGACGACAATGAAGTCGTGCTGTTCGAGGCGGCCGGCCGCACGCCGCTGCCGCGCGCGGCCAAGCAGGCGCTCGCGCAGACGCTCGTCGCCGAGATCGCGCGGCGTCTGCCCGACCAGAGCATCATCTCGTGACGCACGCGCCGGCGCACCCGTGTGCCGGCGCGCGGCGCCGCGAACACAGGCAAGGAGCAGTACTGCCATGACACTGCTTTCCGTACTCGACCAGTCGCCCGTCATCGCCGGGCACAGCGCGGCGGATGCCATCGCCGCCACCATCGAACTCGCGCAGCTTGCCGACGACCTCGGCTACACGCGCTACTGGTGCGCCGAACACCACGGCCTGCTGGGCGTGTGCAACCCCAGCCCCGAAGTCATGCTCGCGCGCCTTGGCAGCGTGACGAAGCGCATCCGCATCGGCTCGGGCGGGATCATGCTGCCCTATTACAGCCCGTTCAAGGTCGCCGAGCAGTTCATGATGCTCGAGGCGCTCTTTCCGGGGCGCGTCGATCTCGGCGTCGGTCGCGCGCCGGGCGGCGACATGCGCACCGCGCAGGCCGTGGCTGCGGGCGCCTACAATCGCGGCGACCAGTTCACGCAGCAAGTGCAGGATCTCGTCGGCCTGATGGACGGCAACCTCCCAGCCGACCACCTCGCGCACGGCGTGGTGCTTCAGCCGCAAATTGACACGCGCCCGCAGCTCTGGGTGCTCGGGTCGAGCGACTTCGGCGGCATTCTCGCCGCGCAGCTCGGGTTGCGCTTCTCATTCGCGCACTTCATCAACGCGCACTTCGGGCACCTCGTGGCAGAGGCGTATCTCGACCGCTTCAAGCCGGGCCATGAGGCGAAGCCGTACCTCGCGTGCGCCGTGTTCGCGATCTGCGCCGACACCGAAGCCGAAGCCGCCGACCTCGAAAAGGCCGTCGATCTGCGCCGCGTGCAGATGGCCTACGGGCTGAACGCGCCAATTCCGAGCCTCGAGCAAGGGCGCGCGCAGGAATACGGCGAGCGCGAGCAGATCGTGATCGACCGTGAGAAGCCGCGCAGCGTGATAGGCACGCCGGAGAGCGTCACGGAGCGCCTTCTTGCGATCAAGGACAACTTTCGCGCCGACGAACTGATCGTGCTGACCGTTGCGGGCAGCTACAAGGCTCGTCTGCGCTCTTATGAACTGCTCGCCGAGGCGTTCCAGCTGCCTCGCGCCTGAGCCAACCACCACCGCCCCATCACCCTGACTTCATGAAAATCGACATCAAGATCCTGAACGAGCGCATGCGCGACCAGCTGCCCCACTACGCCACGCCGGGCAGCGCCGGCCTCGACCTGCGCGCGTGCCTCGACGCGCCGATCACGCTCGAACCGGGCGAAACGAAGCTCGTGCCGACGGGTCTCGCCATCCACGTGGCCGACCCCGGCTACGCGGCACTGATCCTGCCGCGCTCGGGCCTTGGTCACAAGCACGGCATCGTGCTCGGCAACCTGGTCGGCCTGATCGACTCGGACTACCAGGGCGAACTGATGATTTCGACCTGGAACCGCGGCCACACCACGTTCACGCTCAACCCGCTGGAGCGCCTCGCGCAGCTCGTGATCGTGCCGGTCGTGCAGGCGCAGTTCAACATCGTCGACGACTTCGAGGCGAGCGAGCGTGGTGCGGGCGGCTTCGGCAGCACGGGCAAGCACTGACCGCAGCGGTTGCGCCGGCAACAAAAAAGCACGCCTTGGCGTGCTTTTTTGCGTTTAGGCGGAGGCTTCGGTTCGCTGCGCGGCGCCCGGACGCCGGCGATACCAGAGCGCATAGACCACCACGAGCACCGCGAGAAACGCGAGGCCGTAGACCAGCGTCATGCGGAATTCGCGCGTAAAGGCCGTACCAGCCAGAATGCCGAGCATCAACAGCGCGCCCAGCACGCTCGTGAACGGGAAACCCCACATGCGGAACGCGAGCGGCGCACCGCCTTCACGCGGCTGGCGCACGCGGAAAAAGATCTGCGTGACGAAGATCATGAACCACGTGAACATCGCGCCGAACATGGCGATCGACATCATCAGCGTGAACGCCGCCTGCGGCCAGAGTGCGTTGAGCACAGCCGCCACCGCGATGCCGATGGTGGACAGCGACAGCGCAGCGGTCGGCACGCCGTGGCGTGTGAGCCTCCCGAACGCCGCGGGCGCATAGCCCGCGCGCGAAAGGCTGAACATCATGCGCGTGGTGATGTAAAGCTGGCTGTTCATGGCGGAGAGCGCCGCCACGAGCACGATGAAGTTGATCGCGCCCGCTGCATAAGGCACGCCGGTCGCGGCCATCACCTTCACGAACGGGCTCTCGTTGCCGCCCGCCTGAGTCCACGGCACGATGGCGAGCATGAGCGCGAGCGTGAGCAGATAGAACAGCACGAGCCGCAGCACGGTCGCGCGAAACGCACGCGTGACGGCGCGCTGCGGGTCCTGCGCCTCGGCAGCCGCCACGGCGATCGTCTCCACCCCGAGGTAGCTGAAGAGCGAGATGATCGTCCCCACCCACACGCCCCACCATCCTCGCGGCAGCAAGCCGCCGTGCTGCGTGTAGTTCGCGAAGCCCACGCCCGAGCCGGCTGGTGCCCGCCAGACGAACCAGGCGCCCAGCACGATGAACGCAACGATGGCTGCAATCTTCAGGCTCGAAAACAGGTATTCGATGGTGCCGTAAGCGCGCACACTCATTGCATTCACAACGATCAGCGCTGCTGAGAATCCGATGATCCAGTAGAGCCCCGGCACGTGGGGAAACCAGAACTTCATGTAGATGGCGATTGCTGCAACCTCGGTGCCGACAGCCAGCACATACGCCGACCAGTACGCATAGCGCACGACGAAGCCGGCGAGCGGCCCGATGTAGTGTTCGGCATACGCGCCGAACGAGCCCGACACGGGATGCACAACGGTCATTTCGGCCAGTGCGCCCATCAACAGCAAGGCGATCAGCGCGCCGATCGCGTAGGAAATCAGCACGCCCGGCCCGGCGAAAGAGATCGCAAAGCCGCTGCCGAGAAAGAGCCCGGTGCCGACTGCGCCGCCGATGGCGATCATCGTCATCTGCCCGGCTGACAAGCCCTGGCGCAGCCCTTGTTCGCGCTCGACGATGGCTTCGAACGCGCCCGATTTACGTGGTACCACTGTTACACCCCTGCTTCGCGCGAGACGCTACTGAAGCGCTGCGCATCAAGAAAACGCCGACGGCGGGACAAACGCGTATTTTACCGGCTGACGGCTCGGCCACCTGCGCGTCACGGTGCAACGCCGGCACCGCCAGCCCAAAAGAAAAACGGCGCAGTCCTCTCGGACTGCGCCGTCTTGCCTGAAGGCTGTGTGCGCGCTTTCGCGCCGCCGCTTACTCCACTTCCACGGCTTCCGGATTGCGCGGCGCCGGCTGCTCGTCGAACGTGAGCTGGACCTTGTCGTCCGCATCGACGTCCACGGTCACGCGGCCGCCGTTCATGAGCTTGCCGAACAGCAGTTCGTCGGCGAGCGCACGGCGGATCGTGTCCTGGATCAGGCGCTGCATCGGCCGCGCGCCCATGAGCGGGTCGAAGCCATGCTTTGCCAGATGCTTGCGCAGCGCGTCGGTGAAGACCGCGTCGACCTTCTTCTCGTGCAGCTGGTCTTCCAGTTGCATGAGGAACTTGTCGACCACGCGCATGATGATTTCCTCATCGAGCGCACGGAAGCTGATCGTCTGATCGAGCCGGTTGCGGAACTCCGGCGTGAACAGGCGCTTGATATCGGCCAGCTCGTCGCCCTGCTCGCGCCGGGTCGTGAAGCCGATCGTCGACTTGTTCATCGCCTCGGCGCCCGCGTTCGTCGTCATGATGATGATGACGTTGCGGAAGTCCGCCTTGCGGCCGTTGTTGTCGGTCAGCGTGCCATGGTCCATCACCTGCAGCAGCACGTTGAAGATGTCCGGGTGCGCCTTCTCGATTTCGTCGAGCAGCAGCACGCAGTGCGGCTTCTTCGTGACGGCTTCGGTGAGCAGACCGCCCTGGTCGAACCCGACGTAGCCCGGCGGCGCGCCGATCAAACGGCTCACCGCATGGCGCTCCATGTACTCGGACATGTCGAAGCGGATCAGCTCGATACCGAGCGTGAACGCGAGCTGCCGCGCCACTTCGGTCTTGCCGACGCCCGTCGGGCCCGAGAACAGGAACGAGCCGATTGGCTTGTCCGTCTTGCCGAGACCTGCGCGCGCCATCTTGATCGAAGCCGAAAGCGCGTCGATAGCCGGGTCCTGGCCGAACACCACAGCCTTGAGGTCGCGGTCGAGCGTTTGCAGCTTGCTGCGATCGTCCTGCGAGACGCTTTGCGCCGGCACGCGCGCGATCTTCGAGATGATCTCTTCGATCTCGCTCTTGCCGATGGTCTTCTTCTGCTTCGACTTCGGCAGGATGCGCTGGGCCGCGCCCGCTTCGTCGATCACGTCGATTGCCTTGTCGGGCAAGTGACGGTCGGTGATGAAGCGTGCCGACAGTTCAGCGGCCGCGTTCAGCGCGCCCGACGAATACTTCACGCCGTGGTGCTCTTCGAAGCGCGACTTCAGGCCGCGCAGGATCGCCACGGTCTGCTCGACGGTCGGCTCGACCACGTCGACCTTCTGGAAGCGCCGCGACAGCGCCGCGTCTTTCTCGAAGATGCCGCGGTATTCCGTGAACGTCGTCGCACCAATGCACTTGAGCGTGCCCGACGAGAGCGCCGGCTTGAGCAGGTTCGACGCATCGAGCGTGCCACCCGACGCGGCGCCTGCACCGATCAGCGTATGAATTTCGTCGATGAACAGAATGGCGTGCGGACGCTCTTTCAGTTCCTTGAGCACCGTTTTGAGGCGCTGCTCGAAGTCGCCGCGATATTTCGTGCCCGCAAGCAGTGCACCCATATCGAGCGAGTAGACCTGAGCGTCTGCAAGAATGTCCGGCACTTCGCCGCGCGTAATGCGCCAGGCGAGCCCTTCGGCGATCGCGGTCTTGCCGACACCGGCCTCGCCCACGAGCAGCGGATTGTTCTTGCGGCGGCGGCACAGCACCTGCACCACGCGCTCCACTTCCAGTTCGCGACCGATGAGCGGATCGATCCGGCCGTCCTTCGCCATCTGGTTCAGGTTCTGCGTGAACTGGGCGAGCGGGGTTTCCTTCTGGCCGGCGGCGTCTTCGGCTTCGGCGTTCGCGTCGCTGGCCTTGGCGGCTTCGCCACTGCCCGTCTTCGCAATACCGTGCGAAATGAAATTCACGACGTCCAGACGCGTGACGCCCTGCTGCTGCAGGTAGTACACCGCGTGCGAGTCCTTCTCGCCGAAGATGGCGACCAGCACGTTCGCGCCCGTCACTTCCTTCTTGCCGTTGGAAGTGGACTGGACGTGCATGATCGCGCGCTGGATCACGCGCTGGAACCCGAGCGTCGGCTGCGTATCGACGTCATCCGTGCCGGGAACCGTAGGCGTATTGTCGTGAATGAAGTTGCGCAGGTTCTGTCGCAGGTCTTCGATATTGGCGGCACACGCACGCAACACTTCCGCCGCTGTTGGGTTGTCCAACAGCGCCAGCAGCAGATGCTCGACCGTTATGAACTCGTGCCGTGCCTGACGTGCTTCCATGAACGCCATGTGCAGGCTGACTTCCAGTTCCTGGGCAATCATGCTTCCTCCATCACACACTGCAGCGGATGCCCGGCCTGCCGTGCATGGGTAACGACTTGCTCAACTTTGGTCGACGCGATGTCTCGCGTATAGACCCCACAAACGCCCCTGCCCTCGCGATGCACCTTCAACATGATCTGCGTTGCGGTCTCGCGGTCCTTATTGAAATATTCCTGCACGACCATCACGACGAATTCCATCGGCGTGTAGTCGTCATTCATTAGCACGACCTTGTACATGGAGGGCGGTTTGACCTTTTGCTCCTGCCGCTCCAGTACGGTTGAATCCTGCTTGTCCGGGATAATCGCCATACACCCATTCTAAACAACTCGGACAGGCCCGCAATCCTGCCGTAACCTGACCGGCCGGCCGGTGAACCCGGCGCTCCCGACC
This sequence comes from Paraburkholderia sp. J7, assembly GCF_905220155.1. Classification (NCBI taxonomy): domain Bacteria; kingdom Pseudomonadati; phylum Pseudomonadota; class Betaproteobacteria; order Burkholderiales; family Burkholderiaceae; genus Paraburkholderia; species Paraburkholderia sp. J7. The sequence goes on from NZ_CAJMYZ010000013.1 coordinate 24,470, forward strand.
TGCGACCCGCTGCAAGCAATTCACGCACCCTGGCCCGGCCCCGATCCCTTGGACCGGCTGCGGGGCCGGTACACAATCCTGCACTGAGCAGCTTTCACGCCACCGTTGAATCGAGTATCGCACAACCTTGACGTTGTCGTGGGAAGCGACTGTAGGCGCCCGCACGCTCAGTGTCAGATTCCATGGTGCGGTGCATCGCATATGCGTCGCTTGCGTGCTTTTTCAAGATCGCTCATTCACCCTGCGTTGTGCACCGGTGCCGAGCGTCGGCGAAAAGCAGGAAAAACCCTGGAAATGCGCTCTTTACAACGCGTCAAACAGCGTCTCAAAATATTCTTGACAGCAGAATAAAGACCCTCAACAATCAAGCTGGCACTTTTTTCAACCGCCTTAAATTCGAAAAAATGCCGTTGGTGAGCTTGTGAGGAGGGGGCGATCGCACCGCGATCGTTTAGCTTTTCGAACTGCTCGTGGTAGTGACATGAGTTACAGGGGAAGTTGGTATGGCAACCGGTACGGTCAAGTGGTTCAACGACGCGAAGGGTTTCGGGTTCATCACGCCGGATGAAGGCGGCGAGGACCTGTTCGCTCACTTTTCGGCTATTCAAATGAATGGCTTCAAGACCCTCAAAGAAGGTCAGAAGGTGAGCTTCGAGGTCGTGCAAGGCCCGAAGGGTAAACAGGCATCGAACATTCAGGCAGCCGCCTGATCTGTTCGGTACCCGTACCTTGGAAACCCGGCTTCGGCCGGGTTTCTTTTTGGCGTCATCGTTTTTTAACGTTTGAGTGTTAGCTCACGCGTAACGTGCCCATCATGCCGAGATCCTCGTGCTCGAGGATGTGGCAATGAAACATGCGGTCGCCCGCCTCGTGCTGGACGGTTGCGATGTGCACCGTTTCGCCCGGCCGCACGTTCACCGTGTCGCGCCACGCCAGCAGTTCCTCTTCCTTGCGCACGCCGCCACGCTCGCGCGCCATCACCTGAAATTGCGTCCCGTGCAGATGAAACGGATGATCCATGTCCGTGCCGTTTGCGATCGCCCAGTGCTCGACTTCGCCGCGCCGGCTCGCCAACGTCACACGCGCCGGATCGAAGACCGCCCCGTTCACCATGAACTGCATGCCGCGCGGCATCGCCTGCGCGGACGCACCCGGTGCGTGCATCGCTTTCATGTCCATGGCTTCGCTGAACACCACGCTTTTTTTCGGAATCGTTAGCGGACCTGATGAAACGAGCGGCGCAAGCTTGCGCAGGCGATCCGGCAACGCCGGTTGCGCGGTTGCGCCTGCCGGTGCGAAACCAACGTTCGCCAGGATCAGCGATGGCCCCGCAGGCAAACTGCCGTGTGTCATCGCCATCTTGTGGCGATCGTATTGCGCGGCGATCAGCGACGCACGCGAGGCGCCCTGCCCCACGCGCACGATCAGCTCCGCGCGCTCGCCCGGTGCCAGCAAAAGCGCGGTGACGCCCTCGCGCGGCGCGCCCAGCAGCCCGCCGTCCGTGCCCACCTGCGCGAAAGCGCGGCCGTCATCGAAGGCGAGTTGCAGATAGCGCGCGTTACAGCCATTCCAGACGCGCCAGCGCTCGTCGCGCACGACCTCGATGTGCGGCTCGCGCGCCCCATTCACGAGCACGTACTGGCCTTCGCGGCCGTTCATCCAGTCCATCATGCCGTTCGCGGGAATCGTGCCGTCTGCCGCGAGCTTCAGGTCGGAAACGAACAGACGCCGCTCAGGCCACGACGCTGCGAGCGGATCGTCCGCGGCGCGCACGATAAACGGGCCCGCCAGCCCGCGGAACACCTGCTCCGAACTCAGCATGTGGGGATGCGGGTGATACCAGTAGGTGCCTGCACTGCCCTGCGGCAGCGTGAAGCGATAGACGTGCTGCTCGCCCGGCGCGACGGGTTTCGACGGATTGCCGTCCTGATCGGGCGGCACAGGCAGGCCGTGCCAGTGGATTGTCGAAGGCTGCGGCAGCCGGTTCACGAAAGTGATTTCGACGGTATCGCCCTCGCGCACGTCGATCAACGGACCGATGACGGGCCCGTCGTTTTCCGTCGCGGCTCCCGCGCCGAGCGCGTCGTATTGCCAGAAGACCGTTTGCGGTTTTCCGGGCAGCAGCGCGCGTGCAGCCGGCTGCGCGATCAGCGTCGCGCGAAACTGGCCCGGCTCGCGGCTCTGATTGGCAAGCGTGCGCAGCGCGGCAAGCGGCGCGCCGGCGGGCAACGCATCGGCAGCGGCTAGCGGCGTTTGCGCCTGCATCATGGCGCCCGACATCGATGGCATATCCGACATGCCGTGCATCGCGTGCATGCCATCGTCCGCACCTAGCGCGAATGCGCGGCGCGCGAACAGGGTCGCGGTGGCGGCGCTCAACGCGCCGGAAATAAATGCTCGTCGTTTCATCGATGAATTCCTCATACCTCGTTCATGCCAGAGCACGTGGCGCGCAATAGCAGGCACGCCGCGCGTGCGGCCGTTCGCTTCGCGCATGCGAAGCACTTCGAACGACTCAGACGATCGGTGGAGGTAATGGAGGAGCGTGGGTAATCCCGGCACGCAGCGGGGCGGGAAGAACATTGAGCGCGGAGCCATCGGGCGCTTGCATACCCAATGCCAACGCAACGGGCGGCGCGCCGCAATGCACGCCGCAGCCCACGACAGAGCAACTCGTGCCGCACGCGCCGTGCGAGCCGTGGCCGCTCGTGTTCGGCATGTCGCCGGATTTCGCCGTGCCGCAATGATCGGCGGCCACCGCCATGCTGTGCGCCGCCTGCCCGATTCGCTGTGAATGCTCGCAAGCCGTCGCGCCGCGCACGGCGAAGAGCGCGAACAGGCAAGCAAGAAAGAGGCGACACAAAAAACGCATGCGACTTGGGCGGAGGACTGACCAGGTTGATACGCATCATCATATCGCACAGCAGACATCGCGACGCACGCGACGGCGTGCCGCGCACCGTGTCCAGGACAAAGACAACGGCATGAAAGGCCGCCAGGATCGCTCAAGCCCTGCCCGCAAGCACGCACGACGCGGGCCGGTGCCGCACAGATAACACTGGGAAGATCCACCATGTCACGAAAAATCCTGCGCATTGCCGCTGTTCTCGCCACGCTGCTCGTCGCGGCTTGCTCCATGCCTAACCCCATGACCTCGGCAAGTTCATCAAGTCGCGCTGACTCGCGCACGCAACTCGTTCACGATGCACGCCAGGCCATGAACAGCCTGTATGCCAGCACACCGCACGCGAAGTCGTTGGCCGACAATTCATTCGGTATTCTTATTTTCCCGGGAATTCTTAAAGCAGGCTTCCTGGTTGGCGGCGCGGGCGGCGATGGTGTGCTGTTTTCGAAGGATGGCAGAGTGCTCGGCTATTACAACGTCAGCGCCCTCTCCTATGGATTGCAGGCCGGAGCGCAAAACTTCTCGGAGGCGATGTTTCTCATGACGCCTGGCGCGAAGCAATATCTCGATAGCAGCGACGGCTGGTCGGTCGGCGCGGGCCCGAGCGTCGTGCTCGCCGATACGGGCATGGCCAAAGACTTTTCGACCACCACGGTGCGTTCGGATGTGTATGCGTTCGTCTTCGGCCAGACCGGGCTGATGGCCGGGCTCGGCGTGCAAGGGCAGAAAATTACGAAGATCACGGAATGAGGCGCAAATAGAAAAACCCCGGGCGAACCAGAGGTCCGCCGGGGTTTTTGCATTCCGCCCTGCTTGAATCTAGCAAATTCTCTTACATATTCTCGATCATCACCTGCCCGAAGCCCGAGCACGACACTTGGGTCGCCCCTTCCATCAGTCGTGCGAAGTCGTAAGTCACGCGCTTCTGCAGAATCGACTTCTCCATCGACGCAATGATGAGATTCGCCGCTTCAACCCAGCCGAGATGGCGCAGCATCATTTCCGCCGAGAGAATTTCGGAGCCCGGATTCACGTAGTCCTTGCCCGCATATTTCGGCGCCGTACCGTGAGTGGCTTCGAACATCGCCACGGAGTCCGAAAGATTCGCACCCGGTGCGATACCGATGCCGCCCACTTGCGCCGCCAGCGCGTCGGAAATGTAGTCGCCATTCAGGTTCAGCGTGGCGATCACGTCGTATTCGGCCGGGCGCAGCAGGATCTGCTGGAGGAAGGCATCGGCGATCACGTCCTTGATCACGATATCGCCACCCGTCTTCGGATTCTTGATCTTCATCCACGGGCCGCCATCGATCAGTTCCGCCGCGAACTCCTTCTGCGCGAGCGCATAACCGTAGTCGCGGAACGCGCCTTCGGTGAACTTCATGATGTTGCCCTTGTGCACGAGCGTAACGGAACGGCGCTCGTTGTCGATCGCATACTGGATCGCCTTGCGCACGAGACGCTCCGTGCCCTCGCGCGACACCGGCTTCACGCCCACGCCCGAGCTGTCCGGAAAGCGGATCTTCGCCACGCCCATCTCTTCGCGCAGGAACTTGATGAGCTTCTTCGCGCCTTCGGATTCGGCGGGCCATTCGATGCCCGCATAAATATCCTCCGAGTTCTCGCGGAAGATGACCATGTTGACCTTCTCCGGCGCGCGCACCGGCGAAGGCACGCCCTTGAAGTACTGCACCGGGCGAAGGCACACGTACAAATCGAGTTGCTGACGCAGCGCGACGTTCAGCGACCGGATGCCGCCGCCCACAGGCGTCGTGAGCGGCCCCTTGATCGACACCACGTAATCCTTCACCACTTCGAGCGTTTCTTCGGGCAGCCACACGTCGGGACCGTACACCCGCGTCGCTTTCTCGCCCGCGTAAATTTCCATCCAGTGAATCTTGCGCTTGCCGCCGTAGGCCTTTTCAACCGCTGCGTCGACCACCTTCAGCATGACCGGCGTGATGTCCACGCCCGTGCCATCGCCTTCGATGTACGGAATGATTGGCTGATCCGAGACGTTGAGCGAGAAGTCCGGATTGACGGTGATCTTTTCACCGCCGGTCGGAACCAGGATGTGCTGATACGGCATGATCGACTCCAGTAAGGGCAAGGCTGTTGTAGCGGGTTTGACGCAGCGCTCGGCGCCTCGCGGCGGCGGCGAAGCCGTTTCGCCCGGCAAGAGAGGTATCTCGCCGATGCGGCTTCTCGACGACCGGCGCGCTCGACACGCGGTCAATATTCGCAGCAAGACTGTCCAGGAACACGCGGCGCACTGCGCGCAACCGAGCGGAGCAAGCGGCTTCACGAGCGGCTTGCCACGCGGCGCGAGCGGCCCGTCGGCGTGAGGGTCTGGCGGCTATTCTAGCCCACGCCTCGCGCCAGCGTGCCGCACACTTCACACGGACGCCAGCGCAAGGCGAGCCCATGTCTTATGTCTTATATAAGAGATAAAAATCGGCGATGCGCAATATGCATTAAGATCTCGGCGCTAACCAGTCCTCCATCCGTACCCGTCGCCTCCGTCATGCGTTTGATCGCCCTCAATAAACCGTTCGGCACGATCTGTCAGTTTTCGCCGCACGAAACACGCCACTCACTCGCGGACTGGGTGAAGGTGCCGGGCGTCTATCCGGCAGGCCGGCTCGACTCCGATAGCGAAGGTCTCCTGCTCCTCACCGACGACGGCGCATTGCAGGCGCGCATTGCCGAACCGAAACGCAAACTCGTGAAGCGCTATTGGGCGCAAGTGGAAGGCGAGCCCGACGCGGCTGCGCTTGCCGCGCTCGAGCGCGGCGTCGATCTCGGCGACTTCGTGACACAACCGTGTCGAACAAGAATCATTGCTACGCCAGAGCATTTGTGGCCGCGCAATCCGCCGATTCGTTATCGCGCGTCAATACCCACCACGTGGGTGGAGATTGCGATCAGCGAAGGCAAGAACAGGCAGGTGCGACGCATGACCGCGGCAGTCGGCTATCCAACGTTGCGGCTCGTACGCGTCGCGATTGGTGCTCTCGATATTTTTTCGCTTGGTCTCGCGCCCGGCGAAAGCATCGACGTGCCCACCAATGCGCCCTGGGAAAACGTGTCTCGTAAACACAAGTGATTGTTGCGCAAGCACTTTTCACTTTCTGACCGATTTTTTTCGAATCACGCGACACGTCCCCCACCTTTCTGTTGCGTCTCGTTACGAAGCAAATAGCAAGTTTGCGTCAACCGTCTCGCGAGACCGTGCGTTATTCGACGCAGATGCCGCCAGAAGCTGTCCGGCATTCAGCCTTCCGGGTCCTCGCAGCAATGCACGGTCCTGACCGCTGGCAGAAGCAGAAATCAAATTCACGCGAATTTGTCGAAAGCGACTGTCAACCGAAAGGTGGATGGCACGTTTACCGACCTGACTCCAAAAACCGGGTCATTTGGTTAATTAACTCAAGCTTGAGGATTCACAACATGAACAAACTGATCGCTGCTCTGGTCGCTGGCCTCTTCGCATCGGCTGCATTCGCACAAGCTTCGGCTCCGGAAGCTGCTTCGGCTGCTCCGGCTGCTGCTGCTTCGGCTGCTCACAAGTCGGCACACAAGAAGTCGCACAAGAAGTCGTCGCACAAGAAGGCAGCGAAGGCTGAAGCCGCTTCGGCAGCTTCGGAGTAAGCTTGCTGTAAGACGCACCGAGGAACGGCATTCGCTGCCGCTCTTCAGCGCGACGAAAGGCAGAGCGCCGCAAGGCGTTCTGCCTTTTTGTTTGACTGCATGATTTACAGGCTTTTTTTGACATGCGCGCTCACCGCATCACGTCGATGACACGAATGACGACGTGAACCGCGCCGCGCATTTTGACCCGTTCTGACCTGGTCGCGTAACATGCGCGGATTAACCTACAGCAAGGAGTCTCTCGTGCGATTTTCCCTGCGCTCGTTCTTCGTGCGCTGCGCGCTTGTCGTCGCATTGCCATTCGCCGCTTTCGCGGCGCTCACGTTCACCGCGGCGGCGACGTCGAATATCGCGCTGGCGCAGCAGATGCCGCCGGGGGCCAAGCAGCCCAGCGAATTTCCGCGCGTGAAGCTCACGGCAGGCATGTTCGTGATCGACGCCGCGGTCGCCGCCAACGACGCGGACCGCGAACAAGGCCTCATGTACCGTTCGCAGCTCGGGCCCAATGAAGGCATGCTGTTCGTGTTCGGCGAAAACGCCGTGCACTGCTTCTGGATGAAGAACACGCTGATCCCGTTGTCGATCGCCTTCATTCGCGCCGACGGCACGATCACCGACATCGACGAGATGCAGGCCGAAACAACCAACAATCACTGCCCGCGCAATAACGGCACCTTCGCGCTCGAAATGCCCAAGGGCTGGTTCACGGCCAAGGGCATCAAGCCCGGTATGGTGATTCAGGGACTGCCGCCGCTGCAGTAAGCGGTTGCCCAACGCGCGCAGCGCGAAAAGCACAAGCCGGCCCCGCACGCACGCGGCGCCGGTTTTTTTGCGCCCGCGTTGCGCTTCACGAATGGCACCCATAAGCGCCACGCCGGCGCCCGCACGCGCGGCGCCCCGCCGGGCGCGGGAGCGCTCGGCGGTGGCCCGCTGCGCCCGCCTTCCCGCGCTGCGACATGCGCCCTGCAAAACCGGCGCGCAAGCGCTATCCTATTAATCCCCCCGCATCGCGCGTGCCAAGACCGCGCGCGCCGTGCGGCGCATCGGGCCGCGCGCTGGCCGCGCCGCGTGCCGCCCGGCAGCTTCCATGGCGCGTCATTCCAAGGAGATCACCGTGCCTCGCAAGACCCCCATCGAGCGCTATCGCAACATCGGGATCAGCGCTCACATCGACGCCGGCAAAACCACGACGACCGAGCGCATCCTTTTCTACACCGGCGTGAATCACAAGCTCGGCGAGGTTCACGACGGCGCGGCGACCATGGACTGGATGGAGCAGGAACAGGAGCGCGGCATCACGATCACCTCGGCCGCGACCACCGCGTTCTGGAAAGGCATGGCCGGCAACTACCCCGAACACCGCATCAACATCATCGACACGCCGGGGCACGTGGACTTCACGATCGAAGTCGAGCGCTCCATGCGCGTGCTCGACGGCGCGTGCATGGTGTACGACTCCGTGGGCGGCGTGCAGCCGCAGTCGGAGACCGTGTGGCGCCAGGCGAACAAGTACAAGGTCCCGCGCATTGCGTTCGTCAACAAGATGGACCGCGTGGGCGCGGACTTTTTCCGCGTGCAGCGGCAGATCGGCGAGCGCCTCAAAGGCGTGGCCGTGCCTATCCAGATTCCGGTGGGCGCGGAAGATCACTTCCAGGGCGTGGTCGATCTCGTGAAGATGAAGGCGATCGTGTGGGACGACGAGAGCCAGGGCGTGAAATTCGAGTATGAAGAGATCCCCGCGAATCTCGTCGAGCTTGCGCACGAGTGGCGCGAGAAGATGGTCGAAGCCGCCGCCGAAGCCGACGAAACGCTGCTCGAAAAGTATCTTCACGACCACGAGAGCCTGACCGAAGAGGAAATCAAGGGCGGCCTGCGCAAGCGCACGATCGCCAATGAGATCGTGCCGATGCTCTGTGGCAGCGCGTTCAAGAACAAGGGCGTGCAGGCCATGCTCGACGCCGTGATCGACTACCTGCCCTCTCCGGTGGACGTGCCCGCGATTCTCGGCCACGACCTCCACGACAAGGAAATCGAGCGCCACCCGAGCGACGACGAGCCGTTCTCCGCGCTCGCCTTCAAGATCATGACCGACCCGTTCGTCGGGCAGCTGATCTTCTTCCGCGTCTATTCGGGCGTGGTGAATTCGGGCGACACGGTGCTCAACGCGACCAAGGACAAGAAGGAGCGCCTCGGCCGCATCCTGCAGATGCACGCGAACGAGCGCAAGGAAATCAAGGAAGTGCGCGCGGGCGACATCGCGGCCGCAGTGGGCCTGAAAGAAGCGACGACGGGCGACACGCTCTGCGACCCGGCGCATGCCATCGTGCTCGAACGCATGATCTTCCCCGAGCCCGTGATCTCGCAGGCCGTCGAGCCGAAGACCAAGGCCGACCAGGAAAAGATGGGCATCGCGCTCAACCGGCTTGCGCAGGAAGACCCCTCTTTCCGCGTGCAAACCGATGAAGAGTCGGGCCAGACCATCATCTCGGGCATGGGCGAGCTGCACCTGGAAATTCTCGTCGACCGCATGAAGCGCGAGTTCGGCGTGGAGGCGACGGTCGGCAAACCGCAGGTCGCGTATCGCGAGACCGTGAAGAACAAGGTCGAAGATGTCGAAGGCAAGTTCGTCAAGCAGTCGGGCGGGCGCGGCCAGTATGGCCACGCCGTCATCACGCTCGAACCGCAGCCGCCGGGCAAGGGCTACGAGTTCGTCGACGCCATCAAGGGCGGCGTGATTCCGCGCGAGTTCATCCCGGCTGTCGACAAGGGCATCCAGGAGACGCTGAAGGCCGGCGTGCTCGCGGGCTACCCCGTGGTCGACACGAAGGTCACGCTCACGTTCGGCTCGTACCACGACGTGGACTCGAACGAAAACGCCTTCCGCATGGCCGGTTCGATGGCCTTCAAGGAAGCGATGCGCAAGGCCAAGCCCGTTCTGCTCGAACCGATGATGGCCGTGGAAGTGGAAACGCCCGAGGACTTCATGGGCAACGTGATGGGCGATCTCTCCAGCCGCCGCGGCATCGTGCAGGGCATGGAGGACATCGCGGGCGGCGGCGGCAAGATCGTGCGCGCCGAAGTGCCGCTCTCGGAGATGTTCGGCTACTCCACGTCGCTGCGCTCGCTCACACAAGGCCGCGCCACGTACACGATGGAGTTCAAGCACTACGCGGAAACGCCGCAGAACGTGGCCGAAGCGGTCATCAACGCGAAGAAGGCGTAGTGCAGGCAGCGCGCCGGCCACGTGCAGGCGTTGCCGCGCACACGAAAGCCCGTCCCCTTGCGGACGGGCTTTTTTACATGCGCGCGGCGCAATTTTGACCGTGCCACAATGCGGCGATAACGCTGAGACGCACACAGTCAAGGAGACACGACGATGAGTCACGACCACGACCATGAGCATCCTCATGACCACCCTCACGACGACGCACCGGTCGACTGGCGCGAAAACGGCGTCAAGGTGATACGCGGCGATCAGCTCGACACGAACACTGCACAGACTCCCGGCATGAACCGCGCGGCCGCGATCAATGCGGCGCGCGTGGGCGCACAAAAGATCTGGGCGGGCACGGTCACGATCCATCCGAACGCGAAGACCGGCGCGCATCATCACGGCGCGTTGGAAAGCGTGATCTACGTCGTGCGCGGTCACGCACGCATGCGCTGGGGCGAGCATCTGGAGTTCACGGCGGAGGCGGGCCCAGGCGACTTCATCTTCGTGCCGCCCTACGTGCCGCACCAGGAGATCAACGCGAGCACCGACGATCCGCTCGAATGCGTGCTCGTGCGTAGCGACAACGAGGCCGTGGTGGTGAACCTGAACATCGACGCCGTCGAAGCGCCGGAAACCGTGTACTGGGTCGATCCGATCCACCGCCATCCGCACGACCATTGAACGCCCGGCCGCAAGTGCCCCTACTTACGCGATGACGACACCCACCGCCTCGCTACGCCCCCGCCTGGTTGCACTCTATGCCGCGCTCATCGCCGCCAATCTCGGCGCCTGGGCGTGGGCGCTGATCGCGTTTCGCCACTACCCGCTGCTGCTCGGCACGGCGTTGCTCGCCTACGGCTTCGGCCTGCGCCACGCGGTGGACGCCGACCATATCGCCGCCATCGACGCCGTCACGCGCAAGCTCATGCAGCGGGGCGAGCGCCCGCTCGGCGTGGGCCTCGCGTTCTCGCTCGGCCACTCCACGGTCGTGATCGCCGCCACGCTCGGCATCGCGCTCACGGCGCTCTCGCTGCATGGCCGCTTCGAGCGGTTCCACGAGATCGGCTCGACGATCGGCACGCTCGTTTCGTCGACGTTCCTGCTCGTGCTCGCGGGCGTGAACCTCGTGATCCTGCGCGATGTATGGATGCGCTACCGGCGCGCGCAACAGGGCGACGACGCGGCGCTCGCGGCCGCCGCCGCGCCCGCCCGCGCCGGCCTCTTCTCGCGCGCACTGCGTCCGCTCTTCGCACTCGTCACGAAGAGCTGGCACCTGTATCCCGTGGGTGTGCTGTTCGGCCTCGGCTTCGACACGGCCACCGAAATCGGCCTGCTCGCCATCGCCGCCGCCGAAGCGGACAAGGGCTTGCCGATGTATTCGATTCTCGTGTTCCCCGCGCTTTTCACCGCGGGCATGACGCTCGTCGACTCCACCGACAACGTGCTGATGGTCCACGCCTACGGCTGGGCCATGGACGACCCGAGGCGCAAGCTCTACTACAACGCGAGCATCACCTTCGTCTCCGCCCTCGTGGCGATCGTGATCGGCGGCGTGGAAGCGCTCGGGCTCATCGCCGACAAGCTCGGCGCCAGCGGCGGCGCGTGGACGCTCATCGCCGGCCTGAACGCGCGCTTCGGCGAGCTGGGCTACGGCATCGTCGCGGCGTTCATCGCGTGCTGGATCGGCTCGGTGCTCTTCCATCGCTGGCGCCGTCCCGCTGCGGTCCGCTAAAACGCACGCGCTGTTTCTCGCTCGGCGCGCAACCCCGCGAAACCCCTACCCTTCGCCTCGGTTGCCGAAAGCGCGTAAACTAGTCCCCAGCTATTGCGCGCAATAGCCTCATCAATCGTTTCGCTCAGTTTCAATTCGCTGCCTTAGCTGCACCCATTCGTCGTCTGCCGTACCGCATGCCGCCGTCGCGCACGCCCCTGGGCCTCGCGCGTCCCCTGAACGGAATCGCACGGAAACCCGCACCGATGAAACGACCGCAGTCCCGCCGTCCGCTCCTCTGCCGCCTCGAAGCGCTGCGCCCTCAGGCCGGCGACCATGGCAACCATGCGCTCGACGAATTCGCCGCCGGCCGCCTCACGCGCCGCGAGCTGCTGCGCTATGCGAGCGCGGTCGGCCTCACGGCGCTGCCCGCTTTGGCGGGGCTCGGCGTGCCACGCAGCGCGCACGCCCAGGGCGCGGGCAAGCCCGGCGAGCAGACGATCCGCGTGGCCCACCTCATGCCTGCCGGCGCTGTCGATCCGCTCACCGTGACCGATGCGGGCGCGCTGTGTCTCTTGAACCAGACCGGTGAATTCCTCGCCAACGACGACGCGCAAGGCCATCTGCAACCTGCCCTCGCGCTCTCGTGGCAAGCCAACGCGAAAGCAGACGTCTGGACGTTCAAGCTGCGCCCCAACGTGAAATTCCACGACGGCCAGCCGTTCGGCGCGAAAGACGTGGTGGCGACCTTCGATCGTCTCGCCGACCCGGCAACCGGCTCGGCGGCGCTCTCGGTCCTCAAGGGCGTGCTTTCGAAAGGCGGGACGAAGGCCATCGACGACCACACGGTCGAGTTCCATCTCGACGCGCCCAATGGCAACTTCGCCTACTACGTTTCTTCGGACAACTACAACGCTGTGATGCTGCCCGCCAACTATGCGGGCAATTACGAAAAGAGCTTCATCGGCACGGGGCCATTCAAGCTCGACAAGTTCGAAGCGCGGCGCGGCGCGAGCTTCGTGCGCAATCCCGACTACTGGGGCGACAAGGCGCTGCCCGCACGCGTGGAATTCGCGTTCTACGCCGACGAGCAGGCGCAACTGCTCGCGCTGCAAGGCCACCAGGCCGACGTGATGGGCACCTTCACCGTGCAGGGCGGCATCGGTATCCTGAACAATCCCGACTTCAAGGTGATCGGCGTGCGCTCGAGCGCGCATCGCCAGATCCACATGCGCAACGACTCGCCCACGTTCAAGGACAAGCGGGTGCGCCAGGCGCTCGCGCTGGCGCTCGATCGCGACGTGCTCGTGCGCGGACTCTTCAAGGGCCGCGCCGAGGTGGGCAACGACAGTCCGTTCGCGCCCATCTTTCCTTCTACGGCAACCGACGTGCCCCAGCGCAAGATCGATGTCGCGAAGGCACGCCAGTTGCTCGCGCAGGCGGGCGTGGCCAACGGCTTCGACGTGACGCTCACCACCGAAAAGTACATGGAGATACCGGACCTCGCCGTGGTCGTGCAGAACGCGGCGAAGGCGGTCGGCATTCGCATCACGCTCAAGGTGGAGAGCCAGTCGCAGTACTACGGCGCGGGCACGTTCGGCAAATCGGACTGGCTCGACTCGCCGCTCGGTATAACCGACTACGGGCATCGGGGCGTGCCGAACGTGTTTCTCAACGCGCCGCTCACCTCGGGCGGCACGTGGAATGCTGCGCACTTTCGCAACGCCGAGTACGACAAGCTGGTCGCGCAGTTCGCAGCAACGCTCGACGTGGCGGCCCAGAAGCAGGTGGCGCGGCAGATCCAGACGCTGTTGCTCGACGAGACGCCCGTGATCATCCCGTACTTCTACGACCAGTTGATCGCGCAGCGCGCCGTGCTTTCCGGCGTGCGCTTCACGGCGCTCGCCCAGCTCTACTTCGACCGCGCGACGCTCGCCGCCTGAGCCGGCACGCGAGGCTGGCGCACCCGCAACGGAGGTCCGATGGCTACTCCGCTCCCGCCCATGTCGAAGCCGACAGGCGCCGCGCGCGCATTCGCCCCGCGTGCGGGCGTCGCGCGCTTTCTTGGCAGGCGCGCTGCGTGGGCGATCTACACGCTCTGGCTGCTTTCGGTGCTCGTGTTCGCGGGCGGCCAGTTGCTGCCAGGCGACATCGGCCGCGCCGTGCTCGGCCCGCTCGCCGACGCGCGCGCCGTGGCCGCGCTCAATCATGAACTGGGCGCCGACCGGCCCGCGCTCGATCAGTACGCCTCGTGGATCACGCATGCGCTGCGCGGCGACTTCGGCATGTCGTGGAGCTATAAAGAGCCCGTGGCGCCGTTCGTGGGCGACGCGCTCCTGCAGTCGGCGAAGCTCGGCCTGCTCGCGTTCGTGGTGGTGGTGCCGCTCGGCATTGCGGGCGGCGTGTGGGCGGCGCTCCACGAAGGCCGCCTGATCGACCGCGCGATCAGCACCGGCGGCCTATGCGCGAGCGCCGTGCCGGAGTTCGTCTCGTCGATCGTGCTGATCCTCATTTTCGGCGTGTGGCTGCGCTGGCTGCCCATCGAAGCCACCGCGCCCACCGGCGCGGGCGCGCTCGAACAATTGCGTCACCTCGTGCTGCCCGTGCTGCCTCTCGTGCTGGTGTTCTTTGGCTATCTCGCGCGCATCGCTCGCGCGGGCACGATCACGGCGCTCGACGCCGACTACACGCGCACCGCGATTCTCAAAGGGCTGCCGAGCCACGTCGTGATCGTGCGGCACGTCCTGCGCAATGCGCTCTTGCCCAGCGTGACCGTGGCGGCCACGCAGCTCGGTTATCTGATCGGCGGGCTCGTCGTGGTCGAATCGCTGTTCCGCTATCCGGGTGTAGGTTCGCTCATCTTCAACGCAGCGAAAACCAAGGACTTCCCGTTGCTCGAAGCGGGCGTGCTTGCAGTGGGTGCGGTCTACACGCTCGCCAATCTCGCCGCCGATGCGCTGCACGCGCTCCTCGACCCGCGCCTGCGCACGCCGGGAGGCGCATAAACGATATGGCATCCGAATCAATTTCCTCGGGCGGCAAGCCGTCCGATGCGCAGCCACCCGGCGAGCCGGGAGAAGAAACGCTTGCCGACACGCGTTTGCACGACACGCTGCATCTGCTGCTGCGCTCGCCCTCGTTCGTCGCGGGTGCATTGATCCTCGTATGGTGGATTGTCTGCGCACTCGCGGGCCCGTGGTTCGCGCCGCACGACGCCTACGCGTCCGACCCGCTCAGCTCGCTGCTGCCGCCCGACTCTTCGCACTGGTGCGGCACCGATCAGCTGGGCCGCGACATCTGCTCGCGCGTGATCGTGGGCGCGCGCGACATCCTCACGATCGCGCCGCTCGCCACGCTCGTCGGCACGCTCGCAGGCGCGGCGCTCGGCCTGGTGACGGGCTATTTCGAAGGTGCATTCGGCACCCTCGTCGCGCGCACGCTCGACGCGGTGCTCGCGCTGCCGCTCGTGATCGTCGCGCTGCTCGTGCTCGCGGCCGTGGGCGCCTCGAATTTCGCCGTCGTGCTCGTGATCGGCATTACGTTCGCGCCGCTCATCGCACGCACGGTGCGCGCGGCCGTGCTCGCCGAGCGCCATCTCGACTACGTGGCGGCGGCGCGTTTGCGCGGCGCGAACGCGCTCGACGTGATGTTCACCGAGATCCTGCCGAACGTATGGCCGCCCATCGTCGTCGAGGCAACGGTGCGCCTCGGCTATGCGATCTTCGCGGTGGCGACGCTCTCGTTCCTCGGCTTCGGCATCCAGCCGCCTTCCGCCGATTGGGGGCTCGCGCTCGCCGAGTCGTACACGCTGCTCGCAGGCGGCGCGTGGTGGTCGGTGGCGTTCGACGCGCTCGCCATCGCCTCGCTCGTGGTGGCCGTGAACCTCATTGCCGACAGCCTGCGCGAGGTGCTTCAATCGTGAACCGCCCCGCCTCTTCACGCCCTGCTCTCGCCACCTTTAGCGCGCCACGCGACGACGACGCGCTCGCGCTCGTCGGCCTCACCGTCGCTTACCGCGTGCGCGGGCGCGAGCGCGACGTGCTCACTGACGTCTCGCTGTGCATCCGGCGCGGCGAAGCGTATGGGCTCGTCGGCGAATCGGGCTGCGGCAAGTCGACGGTTGCGCTCGCCGCACTGCGCTATCTCCCGCGCAACGGCCGCGTGAAGGCCGGGCGCATCGCGATTGCAGGCGACGACGTGCTCGCGCTCGACGCCGACGGCCTGCGCACGCTGCGCGCCAACGCCGTGTCGATGGTCTATCAGGACCCCGCCAGTGCGCTCAATCCCACGCTCACGATCGCCCGCCAGTTGAACGAAGCGTTCGAAGCCGCGGGCGCCGACGCGAGCGTGGCCCGCTCGCGCTCGCATGCGATGCTCGAACGCGTGCGCATCGCCGATCCGGGCCGCGTGCTGGCGAGCTATCCGCATCAGCTATCGGGCGGCATGCAGCAACGCGTGGTGATTGCGATGGCGCTCGCGTCGAACCCCGCGCTCCTGATCCTCGACGAACCGACCACGGGCCTCGACGCCACCGTCGAGGCCGAGGTGCTCGACCTCATCGCCAAGCTGCGCGCGGAGCTGGGCATGGCGGTGCTGCTCATCAGCCACGACCTCGCGGTGATCGGGCGCATGTGCGAACGCGTGGGCGTGCTCTACGCGGGGCGGCTGGTCGAGGAAGGCGTCACGCGCGACGTGTTCGAGCGCGCGCGGCATCCGTACACGGTGGGCCTGCTGCGCTGCCTGCCGGCGCATGGGCGCAACAAGCACGCAGGCGCGCTCGACACGATACCGGGCGAGTTGCCGGCGCCTGGCGCGAGCGCGCCAGGCTGCATCTATGCCCCGCGCTGCCGCCTCGCCGACGCGCGTTGCCGCGTGGAAGCGCCGCCGCCGCATCGCATGACGTCGCCGCACGGCGAGCAGATGTCGCGCTGCCACTATTACGAGCGCGCGATCGAATTGCCGTTCGGCAATTTGATCGGCGGCGGCGAGGGCTCGCAGCCATCGAGCCATAGCCCGACGAACGCCGATGACGAACCGCGTGTCGTACTGCGGGCGCTCGACGTCTCGCGCACCTTCGGACACGGCGCGCACGCCGTGCGTGCACTTGACGGCGTGTCGATCGAGTTGCATGCGGGCGAGACGCTCGGCCTCGTAGGCGAATCGGGCAGCGGCAAGACGACACTCGCGCGCATGCTGCTCGGCCTGCACGCGCCCGACGCGGGCGGCGCCGTCGAACTCGACGGCAAACGCCTGCACGCTCAAGTCGCGCGCCGTCGCGCCGACGAGCGTGCGGCGCTGCGCGTCGTGTTCCAGCATCCGGATGCCTCGCTCAATCGTGCGCTGCCGGTGAAACAGCTGATCGAGCGTGCGCTTTCCCGGCCGCGTGAGGACACGCCGGAAGATCACCAAGCCTCAGACGAATCGCGCATCGCGGGGCTGCTCGAAGCCGTGCGCGTGCCGGCGCGCTATCTCGTGGCGCGCGCGCGGCAACTGTCGGGCGGCCTCAAGCAGCGCGTGGCGATTGCCCAGGCGTTTGCGGGCGAGCCGCGCATCGTGATCTGCGACGAGCCCACTTCGGCGCTCGACGTCTCCGTGCAGGCCGCGATTCTCAACCTGCTTGCACGCCTGCAGCGCGAACGCGGCGTGAGCTACCTGTTCATCTCGCACGACCTCGATGTCGTGCGCTATCTCGCCGATCGCATCGTCGTGCTCTACGCGGGCCGCATCGTCGAAAGCGGTCCGGCTGGCGCGGTGTTCGACGGCCCGTGGCATCCGTATACAGAAACGCTGCTGGCCGCGCGCGCGTTGGGCGCGGCTCCGGCAAACGGCACGCAGGCCACAGGGCGTGGCTGCATTTTCAGCGCGCACTGCCTGCGCAAAGTCGGCGCCATTTGCGACGAAGCGCCGCCGCCGCTCGCCGATGCGAGCCGCGGTCATCGCATTCTTTGCCACATTCCCGTAGACGAATTGCGTGCGCAACAGCGCGCCACCACGTCCACACAAGCGGCAACCTGAACGTGCGATAGCGCTCATATCGCGCGCCAGGTTCGTTGCGCTGTCCGCTTTCGCAACGCAAATCACGCCATTCGGCGCGCGCGTTTCATCGCCGTAACGTTTTCCGCGTTTTTTCTGCCACGCGGGCGACACATCAATTGTTAAGTCCACCCTGCACGCCCCTCCCCGGCCGATGGCACAAAACTGGCTACATCGGCACCAGGCATCCGGCCGCTGCAATCCAGTGCAATCCGCCCCGACACACGCGGGGTGTCGCACCGGGCGAACGGATGACCGGCCGCTCGACGCGCTTGTAATCTGCCGTCCCACACCATGGGCCCCGACAATCAACAAGTAGTCCTGCACAAACCGGTCATCCTGCGCGCGGCCTGACCGGGTGCCTTTTGTTTGGCGAGTACCGCGCGAGCCGGATCGAAGCATCATCCACGCCGGCGCGAAGCGGGTTGCGAGCCTGACGGAGTCGGCGCACGCGCACAAGGCGTGCAGCCTGCACGGGGGCATGAGGGACGGCAGGGCATCACTGCTGCCACCTCGCGGGGAGAACAAGATGAAAAAGACGAATAATCATCAGTACTGCTACTGGATAAGTCGGGGAGCGGGAATGTGTGCGGTGGGCGTGGGTGTTCTGTTCACCGCGGTCGCCGCCCGCGCCGCAGGCGACACCATCAATCCGGTGATCCTGCTCGCGGACGCACCCATGCCCGCGAGCGGGGCGGAAGGCTTCGGGGCCTTCAGCGCGCCGGTTGCTGAGGAGTCGCCTGCTGCAGGTTCGCCTGCTGCCGGCACCTTATCGAAAACTGATTCGGACTCCGATTCAACCATCCTGGCGAGCGACGTTTCTACCGTGTTCGCGCCGAACGATTGCATTAGCCGTACGACAGGCAGCGCGTGTTTTCGAGGCAACGGCGGCGGCCATGGCGGCTCGGGGTCGTCGAGTGGCAGCAACGGAAGCAGCGGCGGCGGCGCGGGCGCCGCTACGGCCAGCACGGGAGGGCTTGGCCGCAGCGGCAGTTCTGGCATAGGAGGGACGGGACCGAGCGGTTCGGGAGGCGGTTCCAGCAACTCCGGCGGCGGGAAAGGCGGTGGTGGCAACAACGGCGGTGGCAACAACAGCGGTGGTAACAACGGTGGCGGCAACAACGGCGGCGGCAACAACGGCGGCGGCAACAACGGTGGTGGCAACAACGGCGGCGGCAGTTCAGGCGGGTGTGGCTGTGGCAGCCACGGCGGATCGGCGAGCGGCCCATCGGGCGGATTCGGCGGCGGCTTTGGCGGCGGCTTTGGCGGGGGTTTCGGCGGCTTCGGCGGTGGTTTCGGAGGTGGATTCGGCAAGGGTGGACCGTCGGGCGGCCCGGGCGGCGGGTACGGCGGCGGACACGGTGGCGGCCATGGCAGCGGTCATTGAGCCTGTACGGCGGTGCAGGCAAACCGCTGCAGCCACCCCGATCTGGCGCGATGGCCAGGCGCGCCAGTCCTGGCGTCGGCGGCGGCGTCCCGGTCCCCCGGCCGGGCACCGCCGCCGTGGGCCGGTCGCCGGATGCGCGACACGTGTGGCGTTCCCACGCGGCCATGCGGGCTGTCTGCTCGCGATACGCAGGCGCCGGCGATGACCGCGCACGAGAAGCGCGTACCTCAATCGCTCGTTACAGCATCTCCAACGGACGCTTGCTGCGCGGCGGCTTGAAATAGGCGTCGAGCGCCGCGTGCTCTTCTGCGCCGAGCACGAGATCGAGCGCCGCACGGTTGTCGCGCACGTGCTCCACGCGTCCTGCCTTCGGAATCGCACAGACCCCGCTTTGACCCAGGACCCACGCCATCGCCACGCGATACACCGAGACACCGTGCGCATGAGCGATGTCGTCGAGCGGCGAGCGCCTGGGCAGGCGCGCGTGATCGACGGGGCTATACGCCATCACCGGCATGCGATGCGCGGCGCTCCACGGCAGCAGGTCGAATTCGGCGCCGCGCCGCGCGATGTTGTAGAGGATCTGGTTGGTCGCGCACGCGTCGCCGCCGGGTGTGGCGAACAGTTCCTCCATGTCGTCGGTGTCGAAGTTGCTCACGCCCCAGTGGCGGATCTTGCCCGCGCGCACGAGCGCTTCGAACCCTTCGACCGTCTCTTCGAGCGGCACGCCGCCACGCCAGTGCAGCAAATAAAGATCGAGCCGGTCCGTGCCGAGGCGTTTCAGGCTCGACTCGCACGCGCGCACCACGCCGTTGCGGCTCGCGTTGTGCGGATACACCTTGCTCACGAGAAACACTTCGTCGCGCAAACCCTGCAAGGCCTCGCCGACGAGGCGCTCGGTCGCGCCGTCGCCGTACATCTCGGCGGTGTCGATGAGCGTCATGCCGAGCGCCACGCCTTCGCGCAACGCGGCGATTTCCGCTGCGCGATGCGCGCTGCGCTCGCCCATTTCCCACGTGCCCTGCCCGAGCTTCGGAATGCGTTCGCCGTCCGGCAATGCGACGCTTGCGATATCGGTCGTCATGATCTCCCTTTGCGCGCTGCAACGGCGCTGACTGGCAACGAACGGCCAGTGTATCGCCTCGCGCGCAATGCGGTCATACGCACTCTCGCAAGCCGTTCATTTCCGTGATCGCACGCCGATGACATAAAATTGCCGTTCGCCTTTCATGCACGCCTCCCATGAACGCACCCACGGAAGACCGCTGGCGCGACCTGCGCCCGGACCCGGACAACGACACGCCGCTCTATCTGCAGCTCGCACGCAAGCTGAGCGTCGCGATTCACGACAATCGCTGGAACGCGGGCGAAGCCCTGCCTTCGGAACGCGTACTCGCGGAGTCTCTCGGCGTTTCGCGCATCACGGCGCGCAAGGCGATCGCGCTGCTCGTCGAGCAGGGCCTGATTCGCCGCACGCAAGGCGCGGGCAGCTTCATCACGCCGCGTATCGAAGACCCGCTCTCGCGCCTCACGAGCTTCAGCGAGATGCTGCGCCAGCGCGGTTTCACGCCCAGCTCGCGCTGGCTCTCGCGCGAGATCCAGCCCGCGAGCCGCGACGAGGTGATCCAGCTCGGCCTTTCGCCGGCAGCCGCCGTCACGCGCCTGAAGCGCCTGCGTCTGGCCGACGGCATCGTCATGGCCGTCGAGAACTCCACCTTCCCCGCCGCGCTGATTCCCGATCCGAACGCGATCGGCGACTCGCTCTATAGCTTTCTCGAACAGCGCGGACTGTCGATCGTGCGCGCGCTGCAACACTTTCGCGCCGTGAATGCGAGCGAGGAAATCGCGCGGCAGATGAGCATCGCGCCCAACGAGGCGCTGCTGCTCATCACGCGCGTGGGCTATACCGCCGATCAGCGCGCCATCGAACTCACCGATACGTACTGCCGCAACGACTACTACGATTTCGTCGCGGAATTGCGCAAGTAGCTTGCTAAAACGCGCGCAGGCGCCTGATCGCGCCTGTTTGCGCCTGTTCGTTCTACCGCGCGCTCCACACCGGCGCATCGCTGCCGATCGGCACCGGTGGCCGCGCGTGAAACGCGGGTGTGAGTTCGAGCCGTTCGGCGGGCGCCACCGCGCGCACGCGTCCGAACGGCGACTCCATTTCCTCCAGACAATCGGCGAGATCGGCGACGCCCACGTCGGGCACGCGTTGGCCGTCTTCGAGCGCGCCCATCGTCTGCAGCCAGCGACCCGTTTGCGCGAGCGAAAGGCGCACGTGCCAGCTGCCGCCTTCACGTGCGCGCCGCGCGAGCGCGACCATCGCGCCGAATGCCGCGAGATACCCAGTGGCGTGATCGAGCGCCTGACACGGTAGCGGTCGCGCCGCGGCGAACGGCTGCGCGGTGTCCCGGCCGCCGTTGTCATGTTTTGCCGCGGCGACGCTCTCGGCCCACACGATTCCGCTCGCCGACTGCACGAGGCTGTCGAAGCCGCGCCGCTCGCGCCACGGCCCGCGATGCCCATACGCGCTGATCGACACGCACACGATGCCGGGCCGCAACTGCGCAAGCGATTCGGGCGCGAATCCGCGCGCGGCAAGCGCGCCTGGCCGGTAGCCTTGAACGAACACATCGGCGTCGCGCACAAGTGTGCGCAATTGCTCGCACGCGGCTTCATCGCGCAGGTCGAGCGCGGCCGAGCGCTTGCTGCGGCCGTTATCGATCACGAGCGGCGCGATGTTCGGCAGATGCGGACCGTTGATGAGCAGCACGTCCGCGCCGTGTTGACCGAGCGTGCGCCCCGCCACCGGACCCGCGATGATGCGCGTGAGGTCGAGCACGCGCACGCCTTCCAGAGGACGCGCACCGGCGCCCGCTTGCGGCGACTCGGCGGGCGCGTCGCCAATACGTTCGATCTCGAAGAGCGGCAAGCTCGCCACCGCCTTGGCCTGCTCATGCGCGGCCCATTCGCGCGGCGCACGCACGAGCGCGGCGCACAGCCCCGCTTGCGCGAGCGCGTCGTCGAGCGCCGCGCCCTCCCAGCCGAGGATCGCGCGCGCCACGGCGTCGCGGTCGTCCGCGCATTCGAGCACGCGCAGGATGCCCGCAAGGTGATGCGGAAAGTTCGCGTGCAGCTGGATCCAGCGGCCGTCGCCGGTCGGGAAGTGGCCCGTCACGGGATGACGCAGTTCCGTGGGCGGCTTGCCGTCCACGCTCAAATAACGTTCGCTGCGAAACGCGGCAAGCGCCCGGCGCACGTCGATCGCCACGCGCTGCTGCCGGCCCGAGCGCAATGCGTGCAGTTGCGCCGCCGCGAGCCCCGCCGCGCCAATGCTCGCCGCAGCGAGCGTGCCCACGCGAAAGATCGACGGCAGGCCCGGATCGCCGCCTTCCATATCGAGCCAGCCGAGCGCGGACGGGTCGCAGCCCGCCAGCATCCAGAGGTGTTCGAGCGCGTCGCGTGGCGTCATGGTGTGGAGTCCTTTTGCTAGGAGAGCGTGGAGAAAACGGGCTGAATTGATGTCACGAATCGTCGCGCCGCTCGAATCCTGGATCAATCTTGTTTATCATGATCAACATAGATTGATTTCTCCGGTTCCAGGAGGCGAGCCACCATGTCCAGCTATATGACCGCGGAAGAAGCCGCCGCCGAACTCGGCATCAGCCGGGCCACGCTCTACGCCTATGTGAGCCGCGGGCTCATCGCCTCGGCGCCCTCGCCCAATGGCCGCCACAACCGCTACGACGCCGCCGAGGTGCGGCGCCTCGCGCGCCGCAAGGCCGACGGCAAGCGTGCGGGCAAGGTCGCGCAGAAGGTGCTCGACTGGGGCGTGCCCGTGCTCGAATCGTCGATCACGTTGATCGCCGACGGCAAGCTCTTTTATCGCGGGCAGGACGCCATCGCGCTCGCGCGCGAGGCTTCGCTCGAAGACGTCGCGGCGCTGCTCTGGCAATGCGCGCCGCGCCGCGTGCTGCAGGCGCCCGAGGCGCCCATCGCGGCCGCGCAATGGTCGGCATGGCTGAAGATCTGGAGTGGGCACACGCCGCTCGAACGTGCGCTCGTGCTGTTGCCGGCCGCCGCCGCGCAAATGCCGCGCATCTGGGCGCAGGGCCGCGACGCGCAAATCGACACCGGTGCGATGCTCATGCGCCTGCTCGCGGCGGCGCTCGTTTCCGCCGCGCCGTCGAACGAGCCGCTGCACCGCCAGCTAGGCGAAGCGTGGGGCGTGCGTTCGCGCGCGCAAACCGACCTGCTGCGCGCGGCACTTGTGCTGTGCGCGGACCACGAACTGAATGCCTCGACGTTCACGGTGCGCTGTATCACCTCGACCGGCACGCATCTGTTCGGCGCGGCGACGGGCGGCCTGGCCGCGCTGGCCGGGCCGCGCCACGGCGGCGAGACCACGCGCGTGGCCGCGCTCTTCGACGAAGCCGCGCGCGCCGACGACCTGCATCGCTATCTGGCCGACCGCCTCGCGCCCGACGACCTCGGCGCGGCGGTGCCGCTGTCCGGCTTCGGCCACCCGCTCTATCCCGATGGCGACCCGCGCGCGCGCCTGTTGCTGGACCTGCTCGCACAGCGTGCGCCGGCGCGCTCGCCCATGGACGAAGTCGACGCGCTCGCGCAGGCCGTGGCCGAGACGAGCGGTGCGCGCCCGACGCTCGACTACGCGCTCGCGGCCATCGAACGCGTACTGGGACTGCCGCGCGGCGCGGCGTTCACGCTGTTCGCCGCCGGCCGCGTGACGGGCTGGATTGCGCATGCGCTCGAACAGACCGCCGATGGCCGGCTGATCCGCCCGCGCGCACGCTATGTGGGGGAAATGGCCGGCGATGTGCGGCACGTTGGCAGGCACATCGCGTAACCGGAGCGAAAAGCAACGAGCAACACGCTCAACCCGCAGCGCGGACACCCCACTGCCCGCGCTGCGCCCAGCCGCGCAACGCCTCGCCGATGCGCGCCGCGACACTGCTCGCGCCCGCCGCGCGTACGCGCTCCATGTCGACGGGTGCGAACGTCCGCGCCGGCGCTTCGGCGGTTGCGCCGCCCAGCGCCAGCACGAAACGCGCGCCCTCGCGGCCTGCGCTCACGTGAACGCGCACGCCCGCCGCAAGCCCAATCGATTCGCCGGCGCGCAGCCAGTAGTCGCCGGCGTCGCCCGCGATCGTGAGCCAGATTTCGCCTTCGCTCACATGCAATTGCATAGCCTCTGCGAGCCGCCAGGTTTCGACGGGCTCGCCGTGTTCCAGTTCGAAGATTCGGATTTCGCGCATTGCCGTGCTCCTTGCAGATGGCCGCCGATCACCCTCGGGCGGCCTCCGGAAGGCTTGCTGATCAGGACTTGAAGCGCCTTCCCGGTAGGAGCATTATTGCGATCAGTGACGCACGATCCCATGCACACTTCCGAACAGTTCGTCTGGAACTGTGCAGTGAAAAAACCGAACAGTCACGTACCCAGATGAGACCCAGATGAAACTCGAACTCGACCGCGCGAGCGACGTGCCGCTCACCGAACAGATCGTCACCGGCGTACAGACGTGGATTCGCTCGCGCGCGGCGCACCCGGGCTCGCGCCTGCCGTCCATCCGCCAGTTCGCCGCCGACTACGCCATCAGCCGATTTCCCGTGATCGAGGCCTATGACCGGCTCGTCTCGCTCGGCTATCTCGACTCGCGCCATGGCTCGGGCTTTTACGTGAGCGAACACGCGCGCGCGGGACTCTCCGGCATGGGCACCTGCGACCTCACGAACGCGGCCGATGAGTCCGGCCACCTGCTCAGCCAGCTCGAACGCGCGGACGAATCGCTGCAGCTCGACAGCGGCTCGATCCCGCAGGCCTGGCGCGACATCGACGCGCTTGGCCAGGCGATCCGCCATGTGTCGCGCAGCGACCCCGCCAGCCTCGTCGACTACGGCACGCCTACCGGCGACGCCACGCTGCGAGAGCATCTGCGCCACCGCCTCGCGCCGCTCGGCATCGTGGCCGAGACGCAGCAGATCCTCGTCACCGAAGGCGCGAGCGAGGGCCTCGACCTGCTCATGCGCTACATGCTCAAGCCCGGCGACACGGTTTTCGTCGAAGACCCCGGCTACTACAACCTGTACGGTCTGCTGAAACTGCATGGCGTGCGCCTCGTGGGTATCCGCCGCACGGCGAGCGGGCCCGACATCGACCATTTGCACGCGATGCTCGCCGAGCACCGCCCGCGCGCGTTCTTCGTCAACACGGTCTTCCACAACCCGACCGGCTCGACGATCTCGCCGCCGGTCGCGTTCCGCTTGCTGCAGCTCGCGCGCGAGCACCGCTTCACGATCGTCGAGGACGACATCTACGCCGATTTCCAGGCCGATCCCACTGACCGCCTCGCCGCGCTCGACCAGTTCGAGCACGTCGTGTACGTAGGCGGGCTCTCGAAAACACTGTCCTCGGCGCTGCGCGTGGGCTATGTCGTGGCCAACTCGGCAATCGTGCGCGACCTCGCGGCCATCAAGGCGCTGACCACCATCAGCGGCTCGCGCTTCACGCAGGCCGTGGCCGCCACGCTGCTCGAGCGCGGCGCGTACCGCAAATACCTCGAACGGCTGCGCCGGCGCATCGCCGAAGCGCAAGGGTCGGCCACGCGCACGCTCGAAGCGCATGGGTGGGAGCTGTTCGGCGGCGCGGCAGCGTCGCCCGCGGCACGCGGCTACGCGCAAACGGGCGGCAAGTTCGTCTGGGCGCGCGTACCGCACGTGGAGGATTCGGCGCGGCTCGCGGCCTGCGGCGAGCCGCTCGGCGTCGCGGTCTCGCCGGGCAGTCACTTCCGCCCGCATGGCGAAGCGAGCCCGTGGATCCGCATCAACGTGGCGCTCACGCTCGACCCGCGCGCCCAGGCGTTCTTCGCGGCGGCGCCGCGTCTGCCCGGATAAGCGCGCAGGCGTGGCAAATGCGTGGCAGCGGGCCCTTCGGTCTGCGCGCGCACGCCGTTTTCCCTACAATGGCGCTTGCCTGCGCGCCCCACTCCTCGCCCATGTCCGAATCCACTGCTGCATCCAGCACCGCCCCGTCGCCCCGCTCGTTGTCCGTGATGCTGTGGCTCGTCGCCACCGGCTTCTTCATGCAGACCCTCGATTCGACCATCGTCAACACGGCCTTGCCGGCGATGGCGAAGAGTCTGGGCGAATTACCGTTGCGCATGCAATCAGTCGTGATCGCGTATTCGCTCACGATGGCGGTGATGATTCCCGTATCGGGCTGGCTCGCGGACAAACTCGGCACCCGGCGTGTGTTTCTCGGCGCGATTTTCGTATTCGCGGTCGGCTCGCTCCTGTGCGCGAGCGCGCATACGCTGAACCAGCTCGTGGTCTCGCGCGTAGCACAGGGCGTGGGCGGTGCGATGCTGCTGCCGGTCGGCCGGCTTGCCGTGCTGCGCACGTTTCCCGCCGAGCGCTATCTGCCTGCGCTCTCGTTCGTGGCGATTCCGGGGCTGATCGGCCCGCTCATCGGTCCGACGCTCGGCGGCTGGCTCGTGCAGATCGCCTCGTGGCACTGGATCTTTCTCATCAACGTGCCGGTGGGCGTGGTGGGGTGCGTGGCCACCTTCATCTTCATGCCCGACAGCCGCAACCCCGACACGCCGCGCTTCGACCTGCCGGGCTACCTGCTGCTCGTCATCGGCATGCTCGCAATTTCCTTCGCGCTCGACGGGCGCAGCGAGTTCGGCATCCAGCACGCCACCGTGCTCGTGCTGTTCATCCTCTCGCTCGCCGCGTTCGTGGCCTACGGTTTGCACGCGGTACGCACGCCGCAGCCGATCTTTTCGCTCGATCTCTTCAAGATCCACACCTTCAGCGTGGGCCTGCTCGGCAATCTGTTCGCGCGCATCGGCAGCGGCGCGATGCCGTATCTGATTCCGCTGCTCCTGCAGGTGGCGCTCGGCTACACGGCCTTCGAAGCCGGCCTCATGATGCTGCCCACCGCCGCGGCGGGCATGTTCTCCAAGCGCCTCGTGACGTACCTCATCATGCGTTACGGCTACCGCAGCGTGCTGGTCTCGAACACCGTGCTCGTGGGCCTCATGATGGCGAGCTTCGCGCTTTCCACGCCTAACGAGCCGTTGTGGATGCGTATCGCACAACTGGCGATTTTCGGCGGCGTGAACTCGATGCAGTTCACGGCGATGAACACGCTCACGCTCAAGGACCTGGGCACGGGCGGCGCGAGCAGCGGCAACAGCCTCTTCTCGCTCGTGCAGATGCTCTCGATGAGCCTGGGCGTCACCGTCGCGGGCGCGTTGCTTACGACCTTCACGGGCATCATGGGCCACAAGACGGGCGAGAGCGTAATTCCGGCCTTCCACGCGACGTTCATTTGCGTGGGCATCATCACGGCAGGGTCGTCGTGGATCTTCGCGCAGCTCTCGTCGGACCTGCGGCGCACTGCGAAAAAGACCGATCCGTCCGAGCGGGCCTGATACGCCGCGGCCGCTGCAGCGGTCGTTGTGGTTGGATCGCCGGCGGCGGCGCGCGCACCGCAAAGGTGCGGCGCGCCTCGCGGCCGTGCGTCGCCAGCGTTCGTGCCGCGTTCAGGCACCAACTCAGGAACATCGCGGGCACCGTCCCGAAATAGCGCGTGCGCCAACACACAGGCCAATGGCCGCGGGACTTGGGACTTGCATACTTTTTGCTGTCCTATCCTGTAAACTTGACGCTCACGCGTCCCGCCCGTCCGTCCCGCGTGCCATCGAAACGAAATGACCAGCATGATCGACATCGATCCCCCCGGCTTCCAGTCTCGCCCCATTGCCGGCGAAGAAGGCGCCCGCCGCACCGTGCTGTACGGCGGCTACACCGTCTTCAGCGTGTTCCAGCCCGTGTTTTCGGTCGCGCATCGGCGCGCGATCGGCTATCACGCGTCGCTGCGCGCGCATGACGAGCAGGGTCAGCAGGCGCCGTCGCAGGAAGTGTTCACGCAGGCGGCGCGCCGCGGCGACCTGCTCGAACTGGGGCGCCTCGCGGAATCGCTGCATCTGGGCAACTTCAATGCGTTCGATTCGCATGACGAATGGCTCTTTCTGAGCCTGCATCCGGCCGCGCTGATGGACACGAGCTACGGCGACGCCCTGCTCGCCGGCCTCAAGGCGCTCGGCCTGCAGCCGCAGCGCGTGGTGCTCGAAGTGTCGGAGCAGGCGGGCGGCGAGAATTCGCGCTTCGCGGAAATCATCGACGGATTGCGCAAGGCGGGCTTCGTGATCGCGCTCGACGGCTTCGGCGCGAAGCATTCGAACATCGACCGCGTGTGGCAGCTGCGACCCGACATCGTGACGCTCGACCGCAGCCTGCTCGCCCAGGCGAGCCGCCACGCGCATATCGAGCGCGTGCTGCCGGGGCTCGTTTCGATGCTGCACGAGTCGGGTCAGCTCGTGCTCGTGGGCGGCCTTTCGACCGAGCGCGACGCGCTGATCGCGCTGGAGAGCAACGCCGACTTCGTGCAGGGTGCGTATTTCGCGCGGCCCGACGTCGAGCCGGTGCCGCCGGCCAAGGCCGCGCAGCTCATGGACGATCTTTCGGCGCGGCTGCGCGAGCGCGTGGCCGCGCGCGAGCGCTCGCAGTCCGCGCGTCTTGCGCCGTACGTGAGCGCCATCGAAGCGGCGGCGAAGCAGCTTGCCGAAGGCGTGAACATGAGCGACGCGACGCTGCCGCTGCTCGGCCTCGACGACACGGCGCGCTGCTTCCTGCTCGACGCGTCGGGCCGCCAGATCGGCGACAACGTGCTGCCCGACGGCCGCACGTCGCAACGCGCCAAGCGCTTCCGGCCGCTGCTGCATTCGGAAGGCGCGAGCTGGGAGCGGCGGCCCTACTTCATCGGCGCGATGAAGGCGCCGGGCCGCGTGCAGTTCACACCCCCTTATCTGTCGATCAACGAGGCGCACCTGTGCGTCACGGCGTCGGTCGCCGTGCAGACGGAACACGGCGTGCAGGTGCTGTGCGTCGACATCAACTGGGACGCCGCCTTGCGCGGCTAGCGCGGCTGACTAGCGTTCACGCCTGGGTTCAGGCCAGGACGAGAGGCTGCGCGAGCAGCGTCGCGCAGTCGTGCGTGGTGAACGCTCGCGCGGTGACACGGAGCGTAGACACGCACGCCGCGCCGTCGCTCGAGGCGAGCCGGGCGAGCAGCTTGCGCACGGCATCGCCGCCAAAAGCCCGGTTGGCCGCCTGGAGCGCGCTCCCCTCTTCCATTGCCGCGACACAAACAACAGGCTCGGGCAACCCGTAGCGGTCGTCGCGCACATGCAGCCACGCCGCGAGCGCACCGTCCTGCGCGACGAGCGCCACGCCCGGCTCGCAGTCCAGGGCGAGCGCCTCGGCGCGTAGAACGGGCGCGACTGCCGCTTCTTGCGCGCCGTGGCGGCGAGTCACTTCGGTCACTTCGCCCACGCTGGACGCGACCAGCGCCGTTGCCGTCACGCCCAGCAAGTCCATCAATCCCGCGCGATCCTGCGCATGCAGCACGTCGCGCAATCGCTCAACCGTGCGCGCGTGCTGCACTTTGTCGGCAGGAGCCGCTTGCGGCGCGGCCTCGCGCGCGAGCCGCACACGGGCGCGCCGCACGATCTGCCGGCAATGTTCGTTTGTGCAGCCGGTGAGCGCGCCAATCTGCGCGTAGTCGCAGTCGAAGGCCTCGCGCAACACGAACACCGCCTGTTCGAGCGGTCCCAGCCTTTCGAGCAGGAGCAGCAGCGCCTCCGAAAACCGCCGCGCGCGCAATCCGGCCTCTTCCGCCGAGGGCGCCGCGTCGTCGAGCCATGCAGCTTCGTGTTCGCCCGCATTCTCCCGGCGCAAGCGCCGCAGCCGGTCGATCGCGAGGCGCACCGTCACCGTGGCGAGCCACGCCTGCGGCGCGCGCAACGCTTGCGCGTCGGCGTCGCGCCAGCGGAACCATGCATCTTGCACGACGTCCTCGGCCTCCGCGCGGCTGCCCAGCACGCGCGTTGCCAGCGCAAGGAGCCGCCCGCGCGCCTCGCCGAAGGCGGCGGCGCGGCGCGCGTCAGTCCATGCCTGTTCGCGAGGTCCGGCTGCCTCGCCCACCGGGGTCGCAGCCTCATTGCGCCCAGCGCCCTCCAGACTTGTTCCTTCGATTGTGTCGATCGCCTGCGTCATTCGCTTCGCTCCTTCGCCATGCGTGCCCGCTCCCGCCCGTTTCCCTCATGACGTTCGGCGCAAGGCCGGCGTGACAGCCCCACGCAAAAATATTCTCGTCACGCGACGGCTTCGCCGGGCGTCATGGCAGCAGCGGCGCGATCGCGCCGCCAACGCCAACAGCCGTCAGCGGAAAAACGCGAGGCCATTCATGCCATCCTTTGCACTGAATCATGCAGCAATGCCGCCAAGCGCGCTCAATCTCGTCCCGACCGTGATCGAAACATCGGGGCGCGGCGAGCGTGCCTACGACATTTACTCTCGCCTCTTGCGCGAGCGCATCGTGTTCCTCGTCGGGCCGGTGACCGAGCAAAGCGCGAGCCTCGTGGTCGCGCAACTGCTCTTTCTCGAAGCGGAAAACGCGGACAAGGACATCAGCCTCTATATCAACTCGCCGGGCGGTTCGGTGTACGACGGACTCGCGATCTACGACACGATGCAGTTCATCAAGCCCGATGTCTCGACGCTGTGCACGGGTTTCGCGGCCAGCATGGGGTCGTTCCTGCTCGCAGCGGGCGCAAACGGAAAACGCTTCGCACTACCCAATGCGCGCATCATGATCCATCAGCCTTCGGGAGGCGGCCAGGGCACCGCTGCCGATGTCGAGTTGCAGGCACGCGAGATCCTTTACCTGCGCGAGCGCCTGAACTCGATGCTCGCCGAGCGCACCGGACGCGGCATCGAGCAGATCGCGCACGACAGCGACCGCGACAATTTCATGTCGGCGCAGGCGGCCGCGGAATATGGCCTGATCGACCGTGTGCTGACGTCGCGCGAAGAGCCGCTCCTGCGCTAAGGCGCGGCGCGGGTGTGGGCGGCTCGCGCTCTCACGCGAGCCGCACGGCGAGCCACGCCGCCAGCACGCCCTTGTACTCGGCGACCAGCAGCTTGCGCTCTTTCGGTTTCGCCGCGGCGTAGAGTGGGTTGAGGCTCTTGATGACCTGCAGCATGACTTCGGCCACGCGATAGGCCTCGTCGGACGAAAGCGCCGGCTGATAACGCAGGAAGAGCGCCGTGAAACGCTGGCGCAGCAGATTGCGCACGGCCGCATCGCGCTTGAAGCCGAGCGGCACGGAAAGCAGGGGCAAATACGCGGGATAGTCGTGCATCAGATCGACCATCAGGTCGAACAGGCGCTCGACCAGTTGCGCGAGCGGCAGCTTGCCCGCATCGTCGTGCGCAGCGATGAGCGCACTCCAGCGCGCGTCCATTTCATCGCCGTAGCGTTTGCGCAGCGCGAGCGCCAGCGCCTCCTTGTTCGGGAAGTACTGGTACGCCGCGCCCACCGAAACACCCGCCTGCTGGGCGATCTGCGTCATCGTCGCCGCTTCGAAGCCGCGCTCGGCGAAGGCTTCGCCCGCAGCTTCGAGCAGCGTGTCTACGGTGCGCGCCGCGCGTTCCTGGCGCGGCACGCGCCGTGCGTTTTCGCGTGCGTCTTCCTTTTGCGCCTCCTTGCGCGCGAGCGGGTCTGCCGCCATATCTGAAGCCTCCTTCACATTCGTGTATGATTATGTGAAGCCATCCTCACATATAGGTGAACCATGACGCAAGCACTTTCACTGAACGCGCGCACCACGGCGCTCGTGATGATCGACCTCCAGCACGGTATCGTCGGCCGCCAGGTCGCGCCCTATAGCGGCGCACAAGTCGTGGCCAAGGCCAAGCCGCTCGCCGACGCCCTGCGCGCCAAGGGCGGCACCGTCGTCTGGGTCCACGTGCTCCTGAACGAACTGCTCGCGCTGCCCGCCGACGCGCCCGGGCGCACGCCCGACACGCCGCCCGCACCGGCGGAGGCCTCCGAACTCGTGCCCGAGATCGGCGCGCAAGCCGGCGACGTGATCGTCGCCAAGCGCCAATGGGGCGCGTTCTACGGCACCAATCTCGAGCAGCAGTTGCGCCGCCGCGGCATCGACACCATCGTCATCGGCGGGATCGCCACGAACTTCGGCGTCGAATCCACCGCACGCGCGGCGTTCGATCTCGGCTTCAAGCTCGTGTTCGTCGAAGACGCCACTTCGGGCCTGAACGAAGAGATGCATCACTTCTCATTCAACAAGCTGTTCCCGCACATGGGCCACGTGCGCTCGACGCAGGAAACCATCGCCGCTTTTGCGTAAATCACTTCGCGCAAAACAAAAAAGCCCTCGATTCGCATCGAGGGCTTTTTGCATGTGCCGCAGCCATTGCGGCACATCGAACAGCGCTTCTTCGTATTACGCGAAGTTTTGCGCTGCGAAGTTCCAGTTCACGATGTTCCAGAACGCTTCGACGAACTTCGGACGCGCGTTGCGGTAATCGATGTAGTAAGCGTGTTCCCACACGTCGATCGTGAGGAGCGCCTTGGCGTCGGTCGTGAGCGGCGTGGCGGCGTTGCTGGTCGACACGATGTCGAGCGAGCCGTCGGCCTTCTTCACGAGCCACGTCCAGCCCGAACCGAAGTTGCCCACTGCAGCCTTCGTGAAGGCTTCCTTGAACGCGTCGTAGGAGCCCCACTTCGCGTTGATCGCGTCGCCGAGCGCGCCCGACGGTGCGCCGCCACCTTGCGGCGAGAGGCTGTTCCAGAAGAACGTGTGATTCCAGATCTGCGCCGAGTTGTTGAACACGCCACCCGACGACTTCTTGACGATCTCTTCGAGCGACAGGTTTTCGAACTCGGTGCCCGGGATCAGATTGTTCAGATTCGTGACGTAAGCCTGGTGGTGCTTGCCGTAGTGGAACTCGAGCGTCTCTTCCGACATATGCGGAGCGAGGGCGTTCTTCGCGAACGGCAGCGGCGGGAGCGTAAATGACATGATGCGGTTCCTTCGTCGTGTTATGGGGAGTTCTGCGTGAAGTTCTGCAAATTCGCCGGCATGGAGCACTCGATTGTAGGCGAGTTGGAATAACCCCGCAAACGCGCGGCCTTTATGCCGGATATCGTTTGCGCGGGGCTTTCGCGCATGAACCGCTAAGCGGTTTTGTGCCGATTCCCCGCCTCATGGGCGTCGTGCTGCTCCGATTGCACAGCACGTGATGCTCGACGCAATGACGCTCGAACAGCGCTTTGCGAAGCCATGCAATCGATGTCGGTTTTGGGCGCAAACAAGACGGCTGCAATCGCGTTGCAATCTCCGCGCAATCGACATGCAAACTTCCTGCAACGAGACTGCCACAATCGCTCGCCGCCACGATTTTTCGTCGTGGAGCAAGCAATCGCGCCGGTTCTTCCTTGCGCAGCAAACAGCGAGCCCGGTTCAGAAACCGTCGGCGAGGCGCGGCTGGACATCGGCGAGCGCAACGTCGGCGCTGCCTTGCGCGAGATGCACCGTAAGCCGCTTGCCAGGCTTTAGCGTGGCGGGCGAGCGCACGGCCGCGCCGCTTTGCGCGTCGAGCAGCGCTGCATAGCCGCGCTCGAACGTGCGCTGCGGACTCAGCACTTCGAGCCGCGCCGTGAGTTCCGATACGCGTGCCGCTTCGCGCTCGCGCGTGCGCGCGAAGGCGCCGTCCAGACGCCGGCCAAGCGACTCCAGTTGAGCGCGCTGAGCGGCGGCGTCGGGCCGCGCGCGCTGCCAGCGCATCTGCATGACATTCAGGCGCGCACGGGCCTCGGCGGTGGCGCGGGAGCCCGCCGAAGCGAGCCGTATCGTCAATTGGCGCAAATGCGTGCGCTGCTGCGCAAGGCGCTCGACGGGAGAGACGAGCCGGCGCGCCAGCCAGTCGAGCTGCTGCGAGCGCCGCTCGAGCAGGCGGCCGAAATCGCGCGCGAGCGCGGCATGGCGCTGGTCGAGGTCGCGCAGCAGCAGCGTGCGCTGCGGGCTGACGAGTTCAGCCGCGCCAGTGGGGGTCGGCGCGCGCATGTCGGCGGCAAAATCGGCGATCGTGAAATCGGTTTCGTGCCCTACGCCGCTCACCACGGGAATGGCGCTGGCCGCAATCGCGCGGGCCAGCGCTTCGTCGTTGAACGACCACAGGTCCTCGATCGAGCCGCCCCCGCGGCACAGCACGAGCACGTCCACTTCGTTGCGCGCGTTCGCGGTCTCCAGCATCGCCGTGAGCTTTTCGGCCGAGCCCGCGCCCTGCACCGGCGCGGGATAGACGATCACCGGCACGTGCGGCGCACGCCGGCACAGCGTGGTGAGCACGTCGCGCAACGCGGCGGCCTGCATTGACGTAATCACGCCAATGGCGCGCGGATGCGAGGGCAGCGCGCGTTTGCGCTCGGGGTCGAAGAGCCCTTCGGCCTCGAGTTGCGCCTTCAGTCGCAGGAAGGCTTCGTAGAGCCGGCCCTGGCCGGTGCGCCGCACGGCCTCGACGTTCAGCTGGAGTTCGCCGCGCGGCTCGTACATCGTGACGAGCGCGCGCACTTCGATGCGGTCGCCTTCGCGCGGCGTGAATTCCGCGTACTGCGCGCGGCCGCGGAACATCACGCAGCGAATCTGCGCCTGGGCGTCCTTGATCGAGAAGTACCAGTGGCCGCTCGCGGCGCGCGTAAAGTTCGACACTTCGCCGGAAATCCAGGCAAGCGGGAACGTGCGCTCGAGCATCGAGGCAATCGCCCGGTTGAGCGCCGAAACCGGCACGACGACGTCGCCCGAGGGCGCGGAAGAAGCGGAGAATCGGTCGGATAGCATGCGAAAGGATGTGGAGAAACGTCGGCCGGACAGACGATAGACCGTTCGGGGGGCGGCAGTCCAGCACGAATGAGAACCGGCTCGCAAGCCCCGTGAAGTGTCCACATCGACGCTGTCATGCGGCAAGATGACCGCGCCCGGCCCGCAAACGCCGCAAAAATATCCCATCCCATTGATTTCTATACGTTTTTTATCCCTATAACATCCTTACATGCCGATGGAGAGGCCGACGAATGGGCCTTTCAGCCTTCCCGGGACCGACTTCTCCACAAAGTTATCCACAGGCGGCGATTTTTCGGGCGTTTCACGCACCTTGCAGGCAACCGACAATTGCGTGCGGCCAACCAACTTGCTGCGCGGCGCCTACCCGCGCTAGAGTGCCGGGTTCACGACTGCCTACGCCGCGCGAAGCGCCGGGCGCTCGCCTATGCAGGTCATTCGTCTGCCGTCTTGTTTGTCGCTCACCTCGAACCGGAGAACCGACCCGATGCCCGCCCTGCCTGACTGCTCCCCGCATACCGCGTGCGGCGCTTCGCGCGCAAATTGCCGATGAGCGGCCCTGTCTCCCGTCTGAAGGAGCGCGCCGAAGCGCAGTTTGCGCACGCCTGGCAACGCCGCGGCGCGCTCGCCTGGGCGCTTACGCCGCTCGCCGCCGTGTTCGCCGCCGTGAGCGGCGCGCGCCGCGCCGCCTTCGCGGCGGGCTGGCTCAAGAGCGTGCGCGTGGGCGTGCCGGTGGTCGTGGTCGGTAACGTGACCGTAGGCGGCACGGGCAAGACGCCCACGGTAATCGCACTCGTCGAGGCGCTGCGCGCAGCGGGCTTCTCGCCCGGCGTGGTCTCGCGCGGATACGGCGCGAAAATCGCACGCCCGACACCCGTCACGGCGGACACGCCCGCGCGCCTTTGCGGCGACGAGCCCTTGCTGATCGCGCGCCGCACGGGTGTGCCCGTGTGGGTCTCGCCCGACCGCGTCGCGGCGGCCACGGCGCTGTGCGGCGCTCACAGCGACGTCGACGTGATCGTGAGCGACGACGGCCTCCAGCACTACCGCCTCGTGCGCGACGTCGAGATCGTGGTGTTCGACCATCGCCTGGGCGGTAATGGCTTTCTGCTGCCCGCGGGTCCGCTGCGCGAGCCGCTTTCGCGCAGCCGCGACGCCACGCTTATCAACAATCCGTTCGAGCGCACGCTGCCGCCCTGGCCCAATACGTTCGCGCTCAAACTCGAACCCGGCGACGCCTGGCATCTCGCCAATCCGGCGCTGCGCCGCCCGCTCGCGCAATTTGCCGCTGGCGCGGACGCGCCGGGGCAAGGCGCCCGGCTGACGCCGGACGGGAAAGCGTCGCAGCCCGCGCTGCGCATCGTGGCGGCGGCAGGCATCGGCTCGCCGGAGCGCTTTTTTGCGACGCTGCGCGCGGCCGGCCTGGCGCCGCAAACCCTGCCGCTGCCCGACCACTACGCGTACGCGACCAACCCGTTCGCCGACGTCGCCGCCGACGCGATCCTGGTCACCGAAAAGGATGCAGTAAAATTGGGGGCCTGGAACGACGCGCGCATCTGGGTCGTCCCCGTCGAAGCCGCGCTCGATCATCGCCTCATTACCCTGGTTGTGGAGAAACTCCGTGGACGCTCGTCTGCTTGAAATCCTGGTCTGCCCGATCTGCAAGGGCCCGCTCAGCTATGACCGCGCCGCGCAGGAGCTGATCTGCAATGCCGACAAGCTCGCCTACCCGATCCGCGACGGCATCCCGGTCATGCTCGTCGACGAAGCACGTCAAACCGTGGAAGGCACGCCGGTCGACCCGCACGGGCCGGGCGCCGCGTAAGGCGCGCGGGCGGAGCGTCGCGCGCCGCCTGGCGGCCGTGCTCACTCGCCCCGCTCATTTCGCTCATTTCGCATTCCCGGCTGGAAGCCAGGTCACGCGCGCCGCACCCGGCGCGCTGTCGTCTCCAAAGACGGTTTCCAGAACCGGGTATCCCAATCCCGTTTCCTGTCCTTGCCCCAACTGGCCATGACCGCTCCCGTGCAACCCTTCATCGCCGTCGTCCCGGCGCGCCTCGCGTCGACGCGGCTGCCCAACAAACCGCTCGCCGACATCGGCGGCAAGCCGATGGTGGTGCGTGTGGCCGAGCGCGCGCGCGACTCGGGCGCGCAGAAGGTGCTGATCGCCTCGGACGCCCAGAGCGTGCTCGACGCCGCACGCGAGCACGGTTTCGAGGCTGTGCTCACCCGCGCCGATCACCCGTCGGGCACCGACCGCCTCGCCGAGGTCGCGGAACACTACGGCTGGAGCGACGACACGATCGTGGTCAACGTCCAGGGCGACGAGCCGCTGATCGACCCTGCGCTCGTGTGCGACGTTGCGTCGCACCTTGCAGCGCACCCCGAATGCGCCATCGCGACCGCAGCGCATCCCATCACGGCGCCCGAGGAGATCTTCAGCCCGAACGTCGTGAAGGTCGTGCTGGACGCGCGCGGTGTGGCGCTCTACTTCTCGCGCGCGCCCATTCCCTGGGCCCGCGACGCCTGGCAGCCGCACTGGTCGCCGGCGCGCCTCGATCTCGGCGCAATGCCCGCCCCACCGGCTCCCGCGACCGTTTATCGGCACATCGGCCTGTACGCGTACCGCGCGAAATTCCTGCGCAGCTACCCCTCGCTCGCGCATTCGCCGATCGAGCAGGTCGAGGCGCTCGAGCAGCTGCGCGCGATGTGGCACGGCGAGCGCATTGCGGTGCTCGTGACGGCCGAAGCACCCGCGCCGGGCGTCGACACGCCCGCCGACCTCGCCCGTGTGCAGGCGTTATACCGGCCTTAATTCCGTCCGTGGGGCAAAAATCCCATGGCATAATCAATTGTTTGCGCGAGCCGTCTAAAGCCTTTGTGCGTCGGGGTTTCCCCGCTTTTCGGCACCGTCTTGCAGCGCCGCCCCGTGTCCTGAGCACGTCGTAGACACCGGGCGAAAGCCGCGCGGGACGGGCCGTCGCCCCCGCCAGCACTGCCTCGACGGCCGTGAGCGAACGGGCGAGGAGACGCACGACGCTGACGACGCTGTCCCACCCCACGTGGTGCAGCCGCCGCGCCGCAAGAATTCACACAGATCGGAGATTGTTCACATGCGTTTGATCCTGTTGGGCGCCCCGGGCGCGGGCAAGGGAACCCAGGCAAGCTTCATCAAGGAAAAGTTCGGCATTCCGCAAATCTCGACGGGCGACATGCTGCGCGCCGCCGTCAAGGCTGGCACGCCGCTTGGCCTCGAAGCGAAACGATTCATGGACGCCGGCGAGCTCGTCACCGACGAACTCATCATCAATCTCGTGAAGGAACGCCTTCAGGAGCCCGACTGCAAGAACGGCTACCTGTTCGACGGCTTCCCGCGCACGCTGCCGCAAGCCGAAGCGATGAAGCAGGCAGGCGTCGCGATCGACTACGTGCTCGAGATCGACGTGCCGTTCGACGAGATCATCACGCGCATGAGCGGCCGCCGCATGCACCCGGGTTCGGGCCGCACGTATCACGTCAAGTTCAATCCGCCCAAGGTCGAAATGACGGACGACGTAACGGGCGAACCGCTTGTCCAGCGCGACGACGACAAGGAAGAAACGGTGCGCAAGCGTCTGGACGTGTACGTTGCACAGACCAAGCCGCTCATCGCCTACTACAGCGACTGGGCCAAGCGTGGCGAGGAAAACGGCCTGAAGGCGCCGCAGTATCGCGCCATCTCGGGCCTCGGCAGCGTCGACGAGATTCGCGAACGCGCATTCGAAGCGCTCAAGTAAGCGCTTCGCCGCCCCGTTAAAAGCACGATTCGAAGCCGGTTTTTTTCGGCTTTCATGCTGGTTTGCCTGCGGGCCGGCTGGCGCCGCACTCCTGAGATGACTCGGGACGCGACGCCAGCCGGCCCGCTTTGTTTTGCATAGCCTTGCGAGGGCTTCCGCTCTACGCGAGGCATAGCCCAATGACAGGAGACGAAACATGCAGATCCGCGGCAACGTATTTCTCATCACCGGCGGCGCGTCGGGGCTCGGCGCGGCCAGCGCGCGTCTGATCGCGGCCGAAGGCGGCAAGGTCGTCATCGCCGACCTCAACGAGGACGCAGGCAACGCGCTCGCGCAGGAACTGGGCGGCGCGTTCGTGAAGTGCAACGTCGCAAGCGAAGACGACGGCGCACGCGCCGTGGCCGCGGCAACCGCGCTCGGCACACTGCGCGGCCTCGTGAACTGCGCGGGCATCGCACCCGCCGTCAAGACCGTGGGCAAGGACGGCCCGCATCCGCTCGACACGTTCTCGAAGACCATCTCGGTCAATCTGATCGGCACCTTCAACATGATCCGCCTCGCGGCCGCCGCGATCGCCCAGACAGCGGCGGGCGAAGGCGGCGAGCGTGGCGTGATCGTCAACACGGCTTCGGTGGCCGCGTATGACGGCCAGATCGGCCAGGCGGCCTACGCGGCATCAAAGGGCGGCGTCGTCGCGATGACGCTGCCGATCGCGCGCGACCTCTCGCGCAGCGGCATCCGCGTGATGACGATCGCGCCCGGCATCTTCGAAACGCCGATGCTGCTCGGCATGCCCAAGGAAGTGCAGGACGCGCTCGGCGCGATGGTTCCGTTCCCCCCGCGCCTCGGCAAGCCGGATGAATACGCGATGCTCGTCAAGCAGATCGTCGAGAATCCGATGCTCAACGGCGAAGTGATCCGTCTGGACGGCGCGATTCGCATGCAGCCGAAGTAACGGCGCGCCCTCACCCGCGCGATAAAAAAAGCCCGCGAGATTCGTCGCGGGCTTTTTTGTCTGCGCTTTTCAGCGAGGCGCTTCAGTCGTTGTCGAGCGTGCGCTGGCGCAGCTCATGCAACTGCGACTCGACC
This sequence comes from Paraburkholderia sp. J7, assembly GCF_905220155.1. Taxonomy (NCBI): domain Bacteria; kingdom Pseudomonadati; phylum Pseudomonadota; class Betaproteobacteria; order Burkholderiales; family Burkholderiaceae; genus Paraburkholderia; species Paraburkholderia sp. J7. Next base: position 64,030 of record NZ_CAJMYZ010000013.1, read on the forward strand.
ACGGTCGCGTCTTCCGCGTCGGGGCGCTCGTCGAGATAGTGTTCGAGGTCTTCGAGCGCCGGGCGCAGATAGTCGAGCCGTGCATAAGCGAACCCGCGGTCGCGCACTTCCTCGATGTGATCGGGCAGCAGGATCACGAGCCGCTGCTGGATGGCCAGCAGGCGCTGCCAGCGCTCGGTCTGCAGATACACCGACTTCAGGTTGCGCAGCATGCGCGCGACGATCTCGCGGCGCGTGGCCGGTTCGAGCAGCATGCGCAGCGCACGCGCCACGGAGTCGCCCGCGTTGGCCACGAACGGTTCGAGCATCTCCACCATGTCGGACTCGGTGAGCGTGCGGCCCGTGGTGGGATCGAGCATCTCGTCGCCTTCGGGCAGCGCGACGCGCAACAGAAAATGCCCCGGAAACGACACGCCCTTCACCGGCAGTCCGAGCTGGGTCGCCATTTCCAGATACAGCACCGCCAGCGAAATGGGGATGCCGCGCCGGCGTTTGAGCACGACGTTCAGGTGGCTGTTTTCGGGGTCGAGAAAGTCGTTGAGGTTGGCCGCGAAGCCCAGCTCGCGGAAAAAGCAGCGGTTCAGCACGGCGACTCGCTGACGCACGTCCGCCCCTTCGGGCATGCGGCGTCGCACCCGCAACGCGAGTTCGTCGATCTCGGCGAGCGTGCCTTGCAGATCGAGATCAGGATACGCGTCCTGCGCGATTGCCAGCGCCGCCTCGGTGAGCGGCAGGCTCTCGTCGTCGGCAACGAGCGCGCTGAAATAATCCAGAACCCGCGTAGTCATCGTGGTCACTTCGCCCGCCTCTTGAAGTACGCGTATTTGAAGCCCATGAGCCAAAGCATACCGAAATATAGCGCCGCGAACAGGACGAGGCACGCACCGAGCAAGGCAATGCGTGCGAGCGGTTCATGACGCAGTGCAATCCAGTCGTAGCTGATGGCGCACCAGTGCATCGCCCCTGCCAGCACGAGGCATGCCCCGAGCAATTGCACGAAGAACGTTGTCCAGCCCGAGGACGGCATGTAGATGCCGCGGCGGCGCAGCCCGATGAAAAGCAGCAGCGCGTTCATGCAGGCGCCAAGGCCGACCGAGAGCGTCAGGCCCGCGTGCGAGAAGATCGGCACGAAGACGTAGTTGCTGATCTGCGTGGCGATGAGCACGCCTACACCGATCTTGACCGGCGTTTTGATGTCCTGGCGCGCGTAGAAGCCGGGCGCGAGGATCTTGATGAGAATGAGGCCGACCAGCCCCACCCCGTACGCCGCGAGCGCGCGGCCCGTCATGATGACGGACGTGGCGTCGAACTTGCCGTAGTGGAACAGCGTGGCCGTGAGCGGCTCGGCGAAGAAGAAAAGCGCGACGGCCGAAGGCGCGGCAAGCAGGAACGTGACGCGCAAGCCCCAGTCGAGCAGCGCCGAGTACTCGTGCGGATCGGCATCGACGTGCGCTTTGGAGAGGCTCGGCAGCAGGATCGTACCGAGCGCGACGCCGAGCAGCGCCGTGGGGAACTCCATCAGGCGGTCGGCGTAGTTGATCCACGACACCGCGCCGGGGCCGAGACGCGAGGCGATATTGGTGTTGATGATGAGGCTGATCTGCGCGACCGAGACGGCGAACATGGCGGGCACCATCTTCGCGAGCACGCGCTTCACGCCCCGGTGCGCGAGCGCCTTGAGCGGATTCAGGCCGATGCGCGGCATCATGTCGATGCGCTTCAAGCCCGGCAATTGCACGATGAACTGCAGCACGCCGCCCACGATCACGGCCCACGCGAGCGCGTAGACGGGCTGCTTCATGTGCGGCGCGAACGCCACGGCCGCCGTGATGAACGAAACGTTGAGCAGCACCGGCGCGAACGCGGGCAGCGAGAACTGCTTGTACGTGTTGAGCACGCCGGATGCGAGCGACGTCAGCGAGATGAACACGATATAGGGGAACATAATGCGCGTCATCGTGACGGCAAGCGGAAACGCTTGCCCGTCGCTCTTCAAGCCCGACGCGACCACGATCACGACGAACGACGCGCCGAAAATGCCCAGCAGCGAGAGGATCGCGAGCACCCAGGCGAGCACGGTCGACGTGGCGTCGACGAGCGCGCGCGTGGCGTCGTGGCCCTGCTGGTTCTTGAATTCCGCGAGAATCGGCACGAACGCCTGCGAAAAGGCGCCTTCCGCCGAGATGCGGCGCAGCAGGTTGGGAATGCGAAACGCGACGTAAAAGGCGTCGGTGTACTGGCTCGCGCCAAACGCGCGCGCAATCAGCGTTTCTCGGGCCAGACCGGTCACGCGCGACAGCAGCGTGAAGCCGCTGACTGTCAGCAGGGCTCGGAATAGATTCATGGGGCGGCTATTATACGGGCGCCTTCCGCTCAATCGCGGATGCGCGGCGCAACGGTCGACGCAAAAACCCACGCAATGGCGCAGGCAAACGCACCGGTAAAAGGTAGGCAAAGACAAAGCGCGCTGATTGTGACCGCGTCGCGTTAAAGGCGTTCACCTCCTGTGGCGCTTGTGCTGGCTGATAGGCCGCAATTGTCGTGGATTGCCACGCTCATGAGTCTGTTGCTATAATCGTCGATTCGAGTTCTCCCAGAGGACCCGAAGCGCGTCTTGGAAAGGGGGCAGGAAGCTGCTCTGGCACAAAAGGCGCGGCCAGTTGAGGAAGCTGAACTGGCAAATACCGTTTTGAACTCCCCCGGCAACGCTGCCGAAGGTTCAAATCCAGGCAAAGAGCGCTGACCAGGTCCACGCTCCGCAATCACAAGGAATCGCAATGGCAAACTCCGCACAAGCACGCAAGCGCGCCCGTCAGGCCGCTAAGGCAAACTCGCACAACTCGGCACTGCGCTCGAAGTTCCGCACCGCCATCAAGGCTGTTCGCAAGGCAATCGACGCCGGCGACCAGGCCAAGGCTGCTGAAGTTCTGAAGGCATCGGGCAAGACGCTCGACATCATCGCCGACAAGAAGATCGTTCACAAGAACAAGGCCGCTCGCCATAAGAGCCGCCTGGCTGCTGCCGTCAAGGCCATGCAAGCCGCTCAGTAAGAGATTCGGACTGCCGGCCACGCTGGCAGCGCTCTCTTCGAGCTGCACGACAAAAAACCCGCTTCGGCGGGTTTTTTTGTTTCTGCCCGGCACACGACGGGCAACACCGCCGGCACAAAAAAACCCGCCGAAGCGGGTCCATTCGTTGCCGCGGCTGCGCCGTTAGCGCACCGTGGCTTGCTGCGTGGCGTGATCGTGCGGCAGTTCGCACGCCTCGGTCACGACGAGGTCGTTGTCCTTCGCGAAGTTCATGACGAAATTGAAGGCCATCGGCTCGACGTCCTTCAAACGCGAGTCCAGCACGACGACTTTGAGGTCGCCGATCATTGTCGGGCGCACATAGAGCGAGTAGCGCAGATAGGCGTTCGGGCCGCGCGCATTGGCCGACGCTTTCGGACCGAAGCTCGACATGACCCCGGCGAGGCGCTCCGACCAGTCGCTCGGACGAAACTTCTTCCCCGCGCTGGTGATGCCTTGAATGAAGTATTCGGTTGGAGCTTCGTCGGCCATGCAGGAGTACCTGTGTGTGTAGCTGCTGGGTGCGTTTGCAGCATGTAACGGCGGCACGAGCGCTGCGCCCGCGCTGGTACCTCGCTGGTACCGCGCAACGCCGGCTGCGGGGATCGCCCGCCACCACGCGCATGGACAGTCCGATGGATAGGAAACGGCTGCCGCGCACCCCGCCTGGCGTTCAGTCTCGAAAATCGCCGCCGCCAAACGTCACAAGCAAGTCTCGCAACGGGATCGACGGGACGATTTCGCGGCGCACTGCCAGTCAGCGCACAGGCCGCTCCCGCGGGCTTGCCTGCCGTTGCCGCGAGGTGTCGCCACCTTGCCGCAGGTGTTGCCACCACACGTCCAGGGCCCGTTTGTCGTGCCTAAGAAATCTCTGGGATTATAGCGCACCGACCGTTTTGACGCAGTGCACACAAGGCACTTGAAAGGCTAAATCCGGGCCCTCTCGATGCCCGCGAAACCGCCGCGAAAGCTACCCCGAAAGCGCCACCCTACCCGCGCCAGGGCACCCTGCCTATTTTTTGGGCAACTCGTCAAAATGCGCAAAATCCTTTATGCTGCTTTGACTTACCACCAACCGCAGCGGCGTCGCCGGCCCAATCCTGCAGTTCGAGGCCGGATCGGGCGCCGTTTTTGTTTCATGACCTCCCGGACCATACGCCATTACCTGCAGTTCAAGGATTTCTCCCTTGACGAATATGAATATGTGCTGGAGCGCGCGCGCATCCTGAAGCGCAAGTTCAAGAACTACGAGACCTATCACCCGCTGCACGACCGCACGCTGGCGATGATCTTCGAGAAGAGCTCCACGCGCACGCGCCTCTCGTTCGAAGCGGGTATCTTCCAGCTGGGCGGCCACGCCGTGTTCATGAACACGCGCGACACGCAGCTCGGCCGCGGCGAGCCGATCGAAGATTCGGCGCAGGTCATCTCGCGCATGGTCGACATCATCATGATCCGCACGTTCGGCCAGGACATCCTCCAGCGCTTTGCCGAAAGCTCGCGCGTGCCGGTCATCAACGGTCTGACGAACGAGTACCACCCCTGCCAGGTGCTGGCCGACATCTTCACGTTCTACGAGCATCGCGGCCCGATCCGCGGCAAGACCGTGGCGTGGGTCGGCGACGCCAACAACATGCTCTACACGTGGATCGAAGCCGCGCAGATCCTCGGCTTCAAGCTGCGGATTTCCACGCCGCCGGGCTATCCGCTCGATCCGGCGCTGGTCGCACCGGAAAGCAAGCCGTTCTACGAAGTGTTCGAAGACCCGCACGACGCCTGCGACGGCACCGACCTCGTGACGACCGACGTCTGGACGAGCATGGGCTTCGAGGCCGAAAACGAAGCACGCAAGCAAGCGTTCGCCGACTGGTGCGTGGACGCGCCGATGATGGCTCGCGCCAACGCCGACGCGCTCTTCATGCACTGCTTGCCCGCGCACCGCGGCGAGGAAGTGAGCGCCGAGGTGATCGACGGCCCGCAGAGCGTGGTTTGGGACGAAGCGGAAAACCGCCTGCACGTGCAGAAGGCGCTGATGGAGTTCCTGCTGCTCGGCCGCTTGAACCACTGAATCTCGCCGCACGTCGCCATGAAAAAGCCGACCCGCAGGTCGGCTTTTTTGTGCCCGCTGCGCGCGGCTCGCGCGTCAGACCGTTTCGCCAAGCCGCCGCGCCAGCGACTTCAGGAGCGGCGCCACACGCTCGCGAAACACGTCGGGCCCCATCGACGAAGCCGGCCCGCTGCAGCTGAGCACGAGCCAGCGGCGCTCGCGCGGCTCGCGAAACGGCACCGCCACGGCGTTGACGTCTTCGTGCCAATCGCGAAACGAATAGCAGCACCCTTCCTTGCCAAACACTTCGATCTCGCGCTTTGCGGCCTCGACCAGCGCCGGTCCTTCGGCGCCCGCCGCCTTCTCCAGTTCCGCGAACAACGCCATGCGCACATCGATAGGCTGCACGGCCAGATACGCTCGGCCCATCGAACTCGTGAGCATCGACAGCCGCGAGCCAGAGGCGAGGCCCAGCGTGAGCGCCGTCTCGCTGCGGATGGTATCCAGATAGATCACGTCCAGACCGTCGCGACAACCGAGCGACACCGCGGCGCCCACCTCGCGCGCGAACGCGCGCATATGCGGGCGGGCGAGTTCGAGCGTGTCCGTGCCGGACAGCAGCGCAAAGCCGAGTGACAGCACCCCGGCGTCGAGAGCATATTTGCCGAGCGATTCGTCAAAACGCAGATAACCGAGCACGGTGAGCGTGTACGCGAGCCGGTTCACGGTTGCCTTCGGCAAGCCCGTGCGCTCAACGAAGTCGCGATTGCCGAGCAGCGTCTCGCCTGGGCGGAACGCCCGCAGCAGGTCGAGCCCGCGGGCGAGCGCTACGACGAACTTGCGCTCGTCGATCGGACCCTCAGCCAGCGAAGAAGAAAAAGAGGAAGTCGTAGTCATTCCGGATGCAGACATGGGCGCCCTGGTGCTACACTAAAGTTAATTTGCAAAACATTGTTCCGCATAGCGGAACCATAGTCAAGCGCAAATTCGCCCATCTAAAGGATTTGAGGAAAGGAGAGACACCATGGCCGCACACGCCCAGTTCCATTGGGAAGACCCGCTTCTGCTCGACCAGCAGCTCACCGAAGAGGAGCGCATGGTGCGCGACGCCGCCGCCGCGTACGCCCAGGACAAGCTTGCGCCGCGCGTGCTGGAAGCGTTCCGCCACGAGAAGACGGACGCCTCGATCTTCCGCGAGATGGGCGAAGTCGGCCTGCTCGGCCCGACGATTCCCGAGCAATACGGCGGCCCGGGCCTGAACTACGTGAGCTACGGCCTGATTGCGCGCGAAGTGGAGCGCGTCGACTCGGGCTATCGTTCGATGATGTCGGTGCAGTCGTCGCTCGTGATGGTGCCGATCTTCGAATTCGGCTCGGAAGCGCAAAAGCAGAAGTACCTGCCCAAGCTCGCCAGCGGCGAGTGGATCGGCTGCTTCGGTCTTACGGAGCCGAACCACGGCTCGGACCCGGGCAGCATGGTCACGCGCGCGAAGAAAGTGAACGGCGGCTACTCGCTCTCGGGCGCGAAGATGTGGATCACGAACTCGCCTATCGCCGACGTGTTCGTCGTCTGGGCGAAGCTCGAGGAAGACGGCAAGGACGACATTCGCGGCTTCATCCTGGAAAAGGGCTGGAAGGGTCTCTCGGCGCCCGCCATTCACGGCAAGGTCGGCCTGCGCGCCTCGATCACCGGCGAAATCGTGCTCGACGAAGTGTTCGTGCCGGAAGAAAACATCATGCCGGGTGTGAAGGGCCTGCGCGGTCCGTTCACCTGCCTGAATTCGGCGCGCTATGGCATCGCCTGGGGCGCGCTCGGCGCAGCGGAGTCGTGCTGGCACACGGCGCGCCAATACGTGCTCGACCGCAAACAGTTCGGCCGCCCGCTCGCGGCAAACCAGCTGATCCAGAAGAAGCTCGCCGACATGCAAACGGAAATCACGCTCGGCCTGCAGGGCTGCCTGCGTCTCGGCCGCATGAAGGACGAAGGCACGGCCGCTGTCGAGATCACGTCGATCATGAAGCGCAATTCGTGTGGCAAGTCGCTCGATATCGCGCGCCTCGCCCGCGACATGCTCGGCGGCAACGGCATCTCCGACGAATTCGGCGTGGCGCGCCACCTCGTGAACCTCGAAGTGGTGAACACGTACGAAGGCACGCACGACATTCACGCGCTGATCCTCGGTCGCGCGCAGACGGGTATCCAGGCATTCTTCTGATCGCCGCCCCGCTCGGCATCATCTGCGCATAAAAAAGCGCCGCACGATGGGTTTCGTGCGGCGCTTTTGTTTTGGCGTTAGCCGAATGGCTTACTTGTTCGGCTGCGGCGTCAAGCGCAGATACGGACGCAGCGCCTTGTAGCCCTTCGGGAACTTCTGCTTGATGACCTCTTCGTCCTTCAGCGACGGGACGATCACGACGTCGTCGCCCTGCTTCCAGTTGCCGGGCGTCGCGACCTGATAGTTGTCGGTGAGCTGCAGCGAGTCGATCACGCGCAGCACTTCGTCGAAGTTGCGGCCGGTACTCGCCGGATAGGTGATGATGAGGCGCACCTTCTTGTTCGGGTCGATCACGAAGAGCGAGCGAACCGTGAACGTCTCGTTCGCGTTCGGATGGATCATGTCGTACAGCGTGGACACCTTGCGGTCGCCGTCCGCGAGAATCGGGAAACCAACGCTCGCCGCCTGCGTCTCGTTGATGTCCTTGATCCATTCGTTGTGCGACTGGGCGCTATCGACCGAAAGTGCAATCGTCTTCACGTTGCGCTTCTCGAATTCGTCCTTGAGCTTCGCGGTCAGGCCAAGTTCGGTCGTGCAGACCGGCGTGAAGTCGGCCGGGTGCGAAAACAGCACGCCCCAGCTATTGCCGAGCCACTCGTGAAACTTGATGCGGCCAATGCTCGAATCCTGCTCGAAGTCGGGTGCGATATCGCCAAGACGTAGACTCATGGTGCGGTTCCTTTGAACGAGATGAACGGAGTTTGATCGACACGGCGCACGCGGCGCGTTGATCCGGTAGACGTTTACAACACCCAAGCATACAGGCCCTGATCGTGCCCCGCGAACGAACATCGGCTCACACCGGTATGAGTTTTTGTAATTTTGAGCGAGTTGAGGGAAACTTTAGGTGCCGGATCAGATCCATGACTCTCACCGCGCGCTGCTTTTGCGCGCGCCATCCACAACCCGTTCCACACGCGTTCGCGGGAACGGATCGTGCGAATTCAGGGTCGTGGCGGCGCGTCACGCTTGCCAGCGCCCGTATCTTTGTTACGATTCACGCGTGATGTGACACGATGGGAGCCAGTCAATGTCAGAAGTCAACAAGGAGAGGCTGATGTCCGATATCAAAACCGTCCTCGCGGATGCAGAGGACCTGCTCAAGCAGGCTGCGAGCGCTACGGGCGAGCGCGCTTCGGAATTGCGCGAAACGGCACTCTCGCGTCTGAAGCAGGCGAAGGAGAAGGCCGCCGACGTCCAGGTGGTCGTGGTCGAGAAAGGCAAGAAAGCGGCGCGCGCTACCGACGACTACGTCCACGAGCATCCGTGGGCGTCGATCGGCATCGCCGCCGGCGTGGGCGTGCTGGTCGGTCTGCTGATCAACCGCAAGTAAAGCGGCGCTTCCTTCGCCACGCGGGCGGTCTCAGGGCCGCTCGTGCGGCGCGGTCGTACAGCCCGCTGGCGGTGCTTGCCTGACGGCTTTTCTCGGGCGCGCCCCGCCGCGCCCATTGGTTTTGCCGAGCGATTCCGCCCGCTGTTTCTTTTTGCGCTTTTTCCTGCGCATTGCTCGGGCACACGCCTGCGCCACCTGCCATCGCCATGACGACAGACACCCACTCGCAGCGACACGAACACGGGCCGTTGCGCCGACTGCTCGGCTCCGCGTCCGCGATGCTACAGACGCGGCTAGAACTGATCGGCATCGAACTCGCCGAGGAGAAAGACCGCCTCATCGGCGTGCTCTTCCTCGGCCTCGCGGGAATGATGTTCGCCATGCTTGCGCTAATCGCGCTCACGGCGCTCGTTGCGATCGCCTTCTGGGACACGTACCGCTGGGAGGCGCTCGCCGGTCTCACGATCCTCTATGCGGTCGCGGCGATTTTCTGCGGCCTGAAGGCGCGCCGCGGCCTGCACACCGCGCCACTCGTGTTTCAGGCGACGCTCGAGGAATTCGAGAAAGACCGAGATGCCCTGCGCAACCCCTAGCCGCGAGCCGACGCCATGAACCAACCCCGACCGGACACCGCTTTTCGCCCCCGCGGCGGTCGTGCACACGACCTCTCGACGCCACAACTGCGCGCGCTGCGCAAGGAATTGCTGCTCGTGCGAGCTAGCGTCGAGCGCGCCGAAATGGCTGAAGCGCTCGTGGACATCCGCGCGACAGTCACGAATTTCAGCTGGCTGCGCTTCGTGGTGCCCGGCTTCGGTCGCTCCGGCTCCGGCTCCGGCGGCGGGGTGGCTTCCGGCCTCGGCAGCCTGCTCAAGGAATATCCGCTGGTCAGCTCGCTCGTCTCGCTCATTGTGGCGAAACCGCTGCGCACTAGCATCGTTTCGGCGGCGCGCCCCATCATCAAGTGGGGCGGCCTCGCCTTTACGGCCTGGGAGGCGTACCGCGTGTGGCAGCAGGTGCGGCGCCAGCGCGACACCTCTTCGAACCCGCCCGCCCGCACCAGGTCCGACGAAGACGATCTCACTGGCTGACTGCCGGCCATTGCGCAGTTCCCAGGCCTTCACCGGTCCCGCCAGCACGTTTGCATAGCCGCCGCGACAACACCGCCGCCTGCAGCATGATTGCTACGCGCGCCGGTTGCGTCGAGTACGAACGCGCCGCAAGCGTCGCCGCGCATCGGGCCGGTTTCCACAGGATCGGCCGCGATGGCGTAGCCGCCGTTGGACTCGTCTGCGGGCAACACGCGCAAGCGGTAGATGGGCGTACCCGTCGGCGGCGCCTGGTCGAATCCCGCAGGCAATGACGCCATCGACGCGCTCTGCGTATCGACGAACTGCGCCGCCCGATAGAGCGCGGCGACAGCGTCGATGCGATGTCCCCGTGCGATCTGCGCGCTCCATCCCGGCAACGCGAAGGCCGCGACGATCGCGGCCACCGCCAGCGCGATGACCAGCTCCAGCAGTGTGAACGCGCTGTAGCGATTGCTCTTCACCTTTCCTCCCGCTTGACTTGTCAAAACGGCCTCGCGACGACGTGACGCCAGTGATGCTCGACGCGCGTCTCGTCGCCCTCGGCTTCGATGGTCAACTGGTTCTGCAGCCAGCTTTGTGTGTCTTCCGATGCGCCAAACCCTCGCGCTGTGACGAGATACGCGCGCGCCAGCGGGCGGCTCTCGATGCGCCAGGCTTCGACGAAGCATTGCGGCGCGCGCACGGACCCAGGCCAGGCGGCAACGGGTGCGATGGCCTGCCGCTCGAAGCTGTCCTGCCGCCGCCAGGCTTGCGGCTCGCCGGGCTGCGTGGCGGCCGCAGGCGCGGCCAGCGAGCCATTCGCCAGCGCACGCGAGCACAACACGAGCGCGGCATCGGCGGCATGGAAGGACTGCAGATGATCGGCTACAGCATCTGCGTTGCGCCGCGCGAGCAACGCTGCCTCGAACCATGCCGCCGAAGTCACGAGCATCATCGCGACGATGAGCAGCACGACCGGCAGCGCGACGCCACGACGAGCGGCGCGTCTGCGGCGCTTCACGCGAAGGTGCACGCTCATGACGTTGCCGGCAGAACGTTACGCAGCACGACGTGCCGCCAGAACGCTTGCCGCGCTCGCCCATCGGCGCCGACTGCCTGCATGCCATCGCAATCGACATAGCGCACGCGCCGGGAAAGGAGCGCGCCACGCACCAGCACGCATAGGTCGACCGCGACGACCGCAGCCCATTGATCGCGCGTGAGCACCGAAGCTTCGACCGCCTGCGCCGCGCCCGCCGTCCAGTAGCGCAAGCGCAAACGTTCGACGCCCTCGACAAGCGGCTGCGCCGTGCCGACCTTTCCGGAGCCCTCGCAATAAAGCTCGGTCTCACCGGTTGAGCCGCTCACCTTGGCGTGATAGCGGTTCACGATTTCGACGCCCGCTGCGCCAACCGCCTGCCCAAGGCAGTCGGTGATCTGGCCGTTCGCGGCGGGCCACGTCGAGATTCCGTCGCCTTGATAGCGCACCGCCAGCCCATCGGAGCGGCTCGACAGCGACTCGCAGGCAAGCGCGGCATCGGCACCGCTCGGTCGCCCGGCAGCGCAGCCGAAAATTGCAGGACCGGCAAGCGGCGAGCGCGCATCGGCTGCGGTAAAACCGGCCATCTGGATCTGCTCGCCGATCAACATCAATGCGTTCATGCCGGCCTCGTGGATACGCACGGCATCGCTCGCCAGCGCGTAGGCCTGGCGCTGCGTGCGGTAGGCCGAGAGCGCGCCCAGCGTCACCACGAGACCGAGCGCCACGGCAATCGTCAGTTCGAGCAGTGTGTGGCCAGCATGCTGGCGTGCATACGCGAGACGCTTACTCATCGCAGAAATGCCAAGGCGACGCAGGCGCGCCCTGCGGGCGCCGTTGCATCGAGACATGGCGCGACCCGCGAGGCCGCAGCCGAACCTGACGCTGCGCCGAACGGTGTCGCCGCCCAACTCACAGACGCGATCGATGCGTCTCCGCCCGCACTCGACGTGGTCAGCTGCCCTTCCGGCACAAAGCTCGCCGTCAGCGCCTTCCATCGATCGATCGGGGAGCCAGATGCGCCTGCCACGCGTGCGGCTTCGGCGATGGCGTCAGCGGCAAACACCGCGCGTTCGCGCGCCGCTGCCAGCTGCGCATGCCGGGCCACCCCGAGCTGCGTGCTCATCAGGCCGAGCCCGCACATCGCCATGACGCCGAGCGCGATGGCAACTTCGAGCAGCGTCGATCCGCGCACGCCACGCTTGCTGGCCCGGCTCACGACGCACCCGTGCATGCGCCGTCGCTCACGCGTGCCCGGCCGCCCGCCGCGATGCGTATGCAGCGCCGCCAGCTCGCGCCGCGCTGCGCAGCCGACGTGGTCCGCGGGGCGAACTCGAAGTTGCGCAAGCTACCAATGGTTTGCCCCGCCGGCGGCGAAAAAGTGATGGCGGTGAGCCCCGAAGCCACGGTGATCGAGTCGAGCGCCGGCTGGATGCGCAAAGGGATATACGCGCCCGCGCGCTCGATCATGACGGCCCAACCGCATGACCAGTCGGCGCTACCGGACGGACACGCCTTAGCCGCCGCCAGGCAATTGCGCGCAGTATCCACGCGGCAGACGGTAATGCGCGCCTTGCGCCGTATTGCCTCGTTGCGCGCGTAGGCAAGCGTGCCGAGCATGGCGTTGGCGCGTGCGTCGACCTGGTCGCGCACGCGCCACGCGGTGAAAACAGGCGTGGAAATCGTTGCGCAGATCGCCAGCAAGACGATGACGACCATCGTCTCGACGAGTGTGAATCCTCCGTGCCTCATCAGCAATCCTCAGTTTGAGCGGATTGCCATCAATCTACGGACGAACAGGAAACGAAACAATTAGCCGAACGGCTAGCTGGTGCGCGCAGCGTCGGCTCGCGAGAATGCAAGCGTTACGACAGCGGCAAAGCGGGAGGGAAGAAGAATGCGAATGCGCTCAGCGCTTTTTCGTGGGGTTGTTGGCAGCACCCGCACGGCGGAATTCCTCGATCACGTCTTCGAATTCGGAGACGTCTTCGAAGCGTCGGTACACCGAAGCAAACCGGACGAACGCGACCTTGTCGAGTTCGCGCAATTCGCCCATCACGAGCTCGCCAAGGCGCTCACTGCGCACTTCGCGCTCACCGCTGCCGAGCAATTGATATTCGATACGGGCAACCGCCGCGTCGATCGCATCGGCCGCAACCGGGCGCTTGCGCAGCGCCAGTTGCATGCTCGCCATGATCTTGCGGCGGTCGAATTCCGTGCGGCTGCCATCCTTCTTGACGATAGACGGCATCGCCAGCTCGACCCGCTCGTACGTCGTGAAACGCTTGTCGCAGGCCGGGCAGCGGCGGCGGCGCCGGATCGCGGCGCCGTCTTCGGACACGCGCGAGTCGACGACCTGCGTGTCTTCGTGCCGGCAAAAGGGGCAGCGCATGGCCTATCGCGTGGTTTAGCGGTAGACCGGGAAGCGCTTCGTCAGCTCAGCGACCTGCGCCTTCACGCGCTCGATCGTGGCGGCGTCTTCCGGATTGTCGAGCACGTCGGCAATCAGGTTGCCCACCTGCTCGGCTTCCTTCACGCCAAAACCGCGCGTCGTCATGGCCGGCGAACCGAGGCGGATGCCGCTCGTCACAAACGGCTTTTCCGGATCGTTCGGAATTGCGTTCTTGTTCACCGTGATGTGCGCGCTGCCAAGCACGGCTTCAGCTGCCTTGCCGGTAATGTTCTTCGCGCGCAGGTCCACCAGCATCACGTGGCTTTCCGTGCGGCCCGAAACGATGCGCAGACCGCGCTTGACCAGCGTTTCCGCCAACACGCGAGCGTTCTCGACCACTTGCTGCTGGTAGGTCTTGAATTCCGGCGAGAGCGCTTCCTTGAACGCCACGGCCTTACCGGCGATGACGTGCATGAGCGGACCGCCCTGGATGCCCGGGAAGATGGCCGAGTTGATCTGCTTCTCGAACTCCGCCTTCATCAGGATCACGCCGCCGCGCGGGCCGCGCAGGCTCTTGTGCGTGGTCGTGGTGACGAAGTCGGCGTGCGGCACCGGGTTCGGGTAGACGCCCGCAGCGATCAGGCCCGCGTAGTGCGCCATGTCGACCATGAAGTACGCGCCAACCGCCTTGGCAACCTTGGCGATGCGCTCGAAGTCGATACGCAGCGCGAATGCCGACGCGCCAGCGATGATCAGCTTCGGCTTCGTTTCGTGCGCGCGCTTTTCGAGCGCTTCGTAGTCGATGTCTTCCTTGGCGTCGAGGCCGTAGCTCACGACGTTGAACCACTTGCCGCTCATGTTCAGCGCCATGCCGTGCGTGAGGTGGCCGCCTTCGGCGAGGCTCATGCCCATGATGGTGTCGCCCGGCTTGAGCACGGCGAAGAACACGCCCTGGTTGGCCTGCGAGCCCGAGTTCGGCTGAACGTTCGCGGCTTCCGCGCCGAACAACTGCTTCACGCGGTCGATCGCGAGCTGCTCGACGATATCCACGTATTCGCAGCCGCCGTAATAGCGCTTACCGGGGTAGCCTTCGGCGTACTTGTTGGTGAGCTGCGAACCCTGCGCGGCCATGACTGCGGGCGAGGTGTAGTTTTCCGACGCGATGAGCTCGATGTGCTCTTCCTGGCGGCGGTTTTCGAGTTCGATCGCCTTGAAGAGTTCGGGATCGACGTTGGCGATGGTGCTTTCGGCTCTGTCAAACATACGGATTCCGTTAAGTGTGTTCAGGTTGACCGGGTCTCGCGCGGAACGCGTAGCGGGTACGCGGCGCTGCTGGCGAAGAGGCCAGCCTTGACGTGGCGGAAGGAGGTGCCGCACACGCGAGGCAGGACAGCCCCCGCAGCGCTAACGAAAGCGCGCGAAATCAGGCTGCCCAGGCGAACGGCAAAACGGCACCCTGCGCTTCACGGTGGGTCGTTCCACCTTGAGTCCCTTATTGCGGGCAGATCGCTACCGCTATCGCCGCTATTTCAGGACCCTATCGCCAGTCACGCAGGGATTGAGCGCGTTAGTGTATTGGAACGGCAGGGAATAGGCAACCGCCCACACCCCGTGCGCCCGGGCGCCCCGCGCCTGCTGGCGCGACGGCCGGTGGTACCGGCGATGCGGCCCTCGCGCGTTCTGTCCCTTCCTTGCCGCAACGCGGCATTGGAAGTAGGCTTTCCGCTTTCCTCGCCTTCTACCGACCAGGGAGCCACCATGATCGTTTTCGTCACCGGCGCATCCGCAGGATTCGGCGCCGCCATTGCGCGGGCCTTTGTCACGGGCGGACATCGCGTCGTCGCCACGGCCCGCCGCAAGGACCGCCTCGACGCGCTCGCCGCCGAACTCGGCGACGCCCTTCTGCCCATCGAGCTCGACGTACGCGACCGCGCCGCGGTCGAAGCCGCGCCCGGCGCGCTGCCGCCCGAGTTCGCCGGCGTCGACGTGCTGGTCAACAACGCCGGCCTCGCGCTCGGCGTAGAACCGGCACAGAAGGCCGACCTCGACGAGTGGGAAACCATGATCGACACCAACTGCACGGGCCTCGTGCAGGTCACCCACGCGTTTCTGCCCGGCATGATCGCGCGCAACCGCGGCCACATCTTCAACCTCGGTTCCGTGGCGGGCCGCTGGCCGTATGCGGGCGGCAACGTCTACGGCGCGACCAAGGCCTTCGTGCGCCAGTTCAGCCTGAACCTGCGCGCGGACCTCGCGGGCACCGCGCTGCGCGTGACCGACATCGAGCCGGGCCTGTGCGGCGGCACCGAGTTCTCGAATGTGCGCTTTCGCGGCGACGACACCAAGGCGGCCAACGTCTACAAGGACGTGCAACCGCTCACGGCCGAGGACATCGCCGACTCGATCTACTGGATCGCCACGCGCCCCGCACACGTGAACATCAACACGATCGAATTGATGCCCGTTGCCCAGACATTCGCCGGCCTCAGCATCCATCGCGGCTAAAATTACCTTACAAATTTTATACTTACGTCAGTCGTACGAAAGACGTTGGGGCCGCGCGTTCCGGTAGAATGCGCGGCATGGAAAATTCGACCAGCAAGCCGGACGCCGCGTCGTCACCGGCCGGGCGCGGTTTTACGTGGCCGATACGCGTCTATTACGAGGACACCGACGCCGGTGGCATCGTGTTTTACGCGAATTACCTGAAGTTCTTCGAACGCGCGCGCACCGAATGGCTGCGCGCGTGCGGCGTCGATCAGCGTCGGCTCGCCGAGGAAACGGGCGTGCTCTTCGTCGTGCGCAGCACTGCGCTCGACTACCGTTCGCCCGCGCGCCTCGACGACGTCGTGACCACCGTCAGCCGCGTCGAGAAGCTTGGCCGCGCCTCGGTCGACTTCATGCAGGAAGCGTGGCGCGAGAACACGCTGCTCGCCACGGGCACCATTCGTGTCGCCTGCGTCGACAGCACAGCCATGCGCCCCGCGCCCATTCCGGCCCCCGTTCATGAAGCCTTGCTACGTGGGCCACAGAAAGACCTGTACGCCGTGTCAACGGCAGTGCAGTAATTACCGTTGATACGACGCCAGTGAACTCGCGCCGGTCAATGCAGGACCAAGCAGGGTTCGGCCGCGACGGCGCGAGAGCTTCCCAACCGCCTACAGGAAGCCTTGCGTTGTCTTGCAGCCGCTCGCCCCTTTCGGGACGTCACAACGAACCTATATGAACACTACACAAGATCTGTCGATCATTTCTCTCGTTCTTAATGCGAGCATACTGGCACAGGCGGTGATGGGGCTTCTTCTGCTCATGTCGCTGATTTCCTGGACCTTCATCTTCCGCAAGTGGTTTGCGATCCGCCGGGCGCGCTCCCAGACAGAGCGCTTCGAGCGCGACTTCTGGTCAGGCGGCGACCTGCAGGCGCTCTATCAGAGCGCAGCCAACAACCGCCACACGATCGGCGCGCTCGAGCGTATCTTCGAGTCGGGCATGCGCGAATTTCTGAAGGCGAAAGAAAAGCGCCTGAACGATCCGAGCCTCGTGCTCGACGGCGCCCGCCGCGCGATGCGCGCCGCCTTCCAGCGCGAGATGGACGCGCTCGAGGCGAATCTCTCGTTCCTCGCCTCGGTCGGCTCGGTCAGTCCGTACATCGGTCTTTTCGGCACGGTCTGGGGGATCATGAACGCGTTCCGCGGCCTCGCCAACGTGCAGCAGGCCACGCTCGCGAACGTGGCGCCCGGCATTGCCGAAGCGCTGACGGCGACCGCGATCGGTCTGTTCGCCGCCATTCCGGCGGTGGTCGCGTACAACAGCTACGCACACGACATCGACCGTCTGGCGATCCGCTTCGAAACCTTCATCGAAGAGTTTTCGAACATCCTGCAGCGTCAGGCCCACTAATCGTCACGAAGCAAGGAGTCGAAGATGGGAGGCTCAGTCCGTTCGAGCATGCGAGGCAGCCGCTCGCGCCGTGCGATGGCCGACATCAACGTCGTGCCGTACATCGACGTGATGCTGGTGTTGCTCGTGATCTTCATGGTGACCGCGCCGCTCGTGGCGCCGTCCATCGTCAATCTGCCGACCGTCGGCGGCGCGTCGCAGCAGCAGCAGGTGCCGCCCGTCGTGGTCAACATTCGCCCCGACGGCAATCTGAGCGTACGCTACAAGGATGACTCCGGCGCCACGCAGCAGGAAACCATGACGCGCGCCGATCTCAACGGCTTCGTCGCCGATCGCGAGCAGAGCCATCCGGACCAGCCCGTCGTGATCGCCGCCGACAAGTCCGTCAAATACGAGACGGTGATGAACGTGATGTCCGACCTGAAGTCGCACGGCGTCAAACGTGTCGGACTGCTCGTCAAATCGCAATGACCCGGAAGAAAGATTCGTATCCGCTGCAGCCTCCGCGCGAGCGTGGCACGGGACGTGCTATCGCCCTCGCGGTGATCATGCACGCGCTGCTCGGTCTGTTCCTCTATCACGGCATCCACTGGCAGAACAGCACGCCGGCGGGTGAAGAGGCGGAACTGTGGACCGAAGTGCCGGACCTGTCGGCGCCGAAGCCGCTGCCGCCGCCCGCGCCGGTCGCCCCTGCCCCGCCGCCGCCGCAAACCGAGGACGCCGACATCGCGCTGCAACAGCAAAAGCGTAAGGAACAGGAAGCGCAGCGCGAGGCGCAATTGGCCGAGCAGCAGCGTCTGAAAGCACAGCAGGAAGCCGACGCGAAACGCCAGCAGCAGCTCGCGGCCCAGCAGGCTGCGCAGCTCGCCGCGCAGCAAAAGGCGCAGAAGCTCAAGCAGCAGCAGGAACAGCAACAAGCCGCGGCAGAGAAGCAAAAGCAGCAGCAACAGCAGCAAGACGCGCTCAAGAAGCAGCAGCAGGAAGAAGAGCAGCAGAAGCAGGCGAAGCTCGACGCGCAGAAGAAGGCCGACGCCGAGAAGGCGGCCAAGGCGAAGGCTCAAGCCGATGCCAACGCGAAGAAGCTCGACGCAGACCGCCGCGCCCGCATCGCGCAAATGCAAGGCTCGATGGGCGGCGGCGAAGGCACAAGCGGCAATGGTCTCGCGAAGAGCGGTACCGGCAGCGGTTCGGGCGGGAATGCGACGTCGCCAGGCTATGCGGAGAAGGTGCAGCGGCGTGTGCGGCCGAACATCATCTGGTCCGGCGAGACGTCAGGACTGGAGACGGTTGTTGCGGTGCGTTGCTCGCCGACCGGCACGCTGCTTTCGGCGCAGATACAGCGTAGCAGCGGCAACTCGTCGTGGGATGACGCCGCGCTACGAGCGGTCCAGCGTTCGGATCCGATGCCGCTCGATACGAACGGCAAGGCGCCGTCGAGCTTTTTGATCACCTTGCGCCCGGCGGGCTAACCGCGGCCGCAAGTCAGAGAAAGGTTGAGGAAAGCCGGCGCGCAACAGCGAAACAAGGAACGATTCGAACGAATTCGGGTCAGTCTGCTGTTGCGCGATATGACAACATTGCTTTTTTCAGGAAATATCACAGCATGACATTGATGACGAAGCTTGGCCTGCGGACCCTCGTCGCGTCCTGCCTGATCACGGCGGGCGGCGCGGCGAACGCACAACTCAACGTCCTCGTCACCGGCGTGGGCTCCACCCAGTTCCCGATCGCCACGGCTAATTTTGCCGGTGAAGCGAATTCGCCCGAACAGGTCGCGGCCATCGTGCGCGCCGACCTGCAACGCAGCGGGAAATTCACCAACATCGACGCAGGCAGCGCGCCGATTTCGGAAAACGACTCCGTCGACCTCGGCAGCTGGAAGGCCAAGGGCGCCAATGCGTTCGTGGCGGGCAGCGTGAACAAGCTCGCCAACGGCCAGTACGAAGTGCGCTTCAAGCTCTACGACACCGTGAAGGGCGAAAGCCTCGGCGGCCTCGTGCTCACGAGCCCCGCAAGCGGCCTGCGCATGAGCGCGCACAAGGTTTCGGACTACATCTATCAAAAGCTGCTCGGCGACCGCGGCGTGTTCGCCACGCGTCTTTCGTACGTCATCAAAACGGGCGGCCGCTTCCAGCTGCAGGTTTCGGACTCCGATGGACAAGACGCGCACATCGCGCTCTCGAGCCCCGAGCCGATCATCTCGCCGGCCTGGTCGCCCGACGGCACCAAGGTCGCTTACGTCTCTTTCGAAAAGAAGAAGCCGATCGTCTACGTGCATGACCTGCCTACGGGTCGCCGCGTAATCATTTCGGACCAGAAGGGCAACAATTCGGCGCCGGCATGGTCTCCCGATGGCCGCACGCTCGCGGTAGCACTGTCGCGCACGGGCAACACGCAGATCTTCGCCGTCAATGCCGACGGCTCCGGCCTGCACCGCCTCACGCAAGGCACGACGATCGACACCGAACCCAACTTCTCTCCTGACGGACGCTCGATTTATTTCACGAGCGACCGCGGCGGCCAGCCTCAGATTTACAGGATGCCGGCCCAGGGCGAAAGCACCGGAGCGGCACAGCGTGTGACGTTCACCGGCAACTACAATACGAGCCCGAAGGTCAGCCCGGACGGCAAGCAACTGGCGTACATCTCACGCACGGGTGGCGGATTTAAGCTGTACATTCAAGATCTGCAGTCCGGTGTCGCCACGGCGCTCACTGACACGACACATGACGAATCGCCCAGCTTCGCGGCGAACGGTCAGTACATTCTTTACGCCACACAGGTGAACGGCCGTGGCGTGCTGGCTGCTGTATCGACCGACGGTCGTACGCGGCAAATCCTGTCCGTTCAGGGCGGCAGCGTACGCGAGCCGTCCTGGGGTCCTTTTATGCAATAACACTTCAGGAGAGCAAAAATGATGTCGAAGAAAGTACGCCTGGCCTTGGCCGTTTTGATGATCGGTGCCCTGGCAGCGTGTAAGTCGGGTGTCAAGGAAACGAACCCGAACGCAGGCGCGATGAACACCCAGCCGAACCCGAACGCGGTCGCCCAGGTGAACGTCGATGAGCTGAACAACCCGAACAGCCCGCTCGCCAAGCGCAGCGTGTACTTCGATTTCGACAGCTACGCCGTCAAGGACGACTACCAGTCGCTGCTGCAAGCTCACGCACAGTACCTCAAGACGCACCCGGAACGTCACGTCCTGATCCAGGGCAACACCGACGAGCGCGGCACGAGCGAATACAACCTGGCGCTGGGTCAAAAGCGTGCTGAAGCAGTCCGTCGCGCCCTCTCGCTGATGGGCGTGCCCGATTCGCAAATGGAAGCTGTCAGCCTCGGTAAGGAAAAGCCGGTCGCAACGGGCCACGACGAAGCATCGTGGGCGCAAAACCGCCGTGCTGACCTCGTGTATCAACAGTAATTGAGCATTGGATGAAGGGGCGTATGTCGCACCGTTTCTCCCCGCTGCGCGTAGCCGCAGCCGCCTGCGTGGCTGGCGTCGCCTTTGCGGCGCTGCCGGCTCACGCGGGTATCTTCGATGACGATCAGGCGCGCCAGGCGATTCTCGACCTGCGCGCGAAAACGGACAGCTTGTCTAACCAGCTGTCCGCCGCTCAACGCACGATCCTCGACCAGTCCAACCGACTCGACCAGCTCAACCAGCAGGTCGCAACGTTGCGCGGACAGAACGAGGACATGGCGAACCAGTTGGCAACCCTGCAGAAGCAACAGAAGGACTACTACACGGATCTCGACACGCGACTCAAGAAGTTCGAGCCGCAGCAGGAGACCGTAGACGGCGTGCAAGGCACGGTTCAGCCGGGTGAAATGGAAGCGTTCAACGCCGCTTCGCAGCAGTTCCGCAACGGCGACTTCAAGAACGCGGCAGCATCGTTTCGCAGCTTCATCGCGAAGTTCCCGCAGAGTCCTTACCAGCCGACCGCGCAGTACTGGCTCGGCAACGCGCTCTATGCGCTGAGGGACTACAAGGGATCGACCGCGACGTGGCAGAACGTCGTCAGCAAGTACCCGCAGCATCCGCGCGCGCCGGAGGCGCTGCTGGCCATTGCGAACAATCAGATCGAGCAGGGGCAAAAGGCTGCAGCCAAGCGCACGCTCGAGCAGGTCGTTTCGCAATACGGCAACTCGGATGTCGCCCAGACGGCGCAGAGCAAGCTTTCACAGCTCAAATAAGCGCTGCTGGCTGGTTTTGGCGTGATGTGGCACTGGCGTATTGCCGATGCCGCGAAATGCGCCTCTCGCGTACAAGGAAGGCCCGGGGCACGGCGTGCTCCGGGCCTTTTCTTTTGCACTTTCCTTTGGTTTCGTGGCGCAGTAGTTGACGCCTTGACCATACGCCGCTATAATCCCGCTTCTCTTTTGGGTCGTTAGCTCAGCTGGTAGAGCAGCGGACTTTTAATCCGTTGGTCACAGGTTCGAATCCCGTACGGCCTACCAAAGAATCAAACGAAAAGCCCAGTCTCCGGACTGGGCTTTTTGCTTTGCAGCGCATGGCAATTCGCAGGCAACTGGCCTTGAGAGCCTCAGCGCGCGGCCACCGGCCCAGCATGTATACTCCCCCCTCCCTCGCCGTCCCATCCCCTGCTGCACAGGCCACGTCCTCATGAAGTTCACGACCCTTGCCTGCGCCCTGCTCGCGCTTTTCTGGCTCAGTCTGCGCGTTCATGCGCAAGTCCAACCGCAACCCGAAGACTACGAATACCTGCGCCGCATTCGCGTGCCGGACGCCGTCGTCAATTGCGTCTCCGCGCTCGATCAGTGGGTGCGCAAGGCGCAGCGCTACGATTCGCTGCTCGTGCCCGACCGCCGCGCGCTCTCGGCGAAGATCGAGCAGCCCGCGCCCGGCAATGTCACGCCCGCGCCCGCCGCAAGCGATGCGCTCACGCCTGTCACATCCGTCGACACGTTGATCCACCTGCACGCCTTCGCCAAGGTACGCGGCAAGTACGCCTGGGTCCCCGTGAAGGCCACCTGCGGTATCTGGCATTCGCACGTCGTCGATGTCGCGCTGTCGCCGCGCAGCACGCATGCAACGTCGCCCATCCACTGACGATACTTCGTCGTCCTTATTGCTGCATGCAACAAAAAAGCCCGTGCGCCAACAACGCACGGGCTTTTTCGCATCGAGCGAGGCGCGGCCCATGCCGCGCGCTAACTCAGTCTGCCTTGACGCCTTCCACCTGGATCTGCAGCGTCGTTGCCGTCTTGAAGCCATACGACTGGCCCCAGTTCACGCCGTAGTCCGCGCGGTCGAATTGCGCCGATGCGTCTGCGCCGCACACTTCACGCTTGAGCATCGGGTTCTGGAAGCACTTGAACGAGTCGATCTTCAGGTTCAGCGGCTTCGTCACGCCGTGCAGCGTGAACGTGCCGATCACTTCCACGGGCTTGTCGCCGTCGAAGCGGATCGACGTGCCCTTGTAGGTGGCCGTCGGGTACTTGGCGGTGTCGAGGAATTCGGCCGAGCTCACATGCTTGTCGAGCTGCGAGTTGCCCGTATCGATCGACGATGCGTCGATCGTCACGTCCACCGTGCCCGTCTTCGCCGCGCGGTCGATCGTGACCGTGCCCGCGCTCTTCGTGAACTTGCCGCGCCACACCGAGACGCCGCCGAAGTGATCGGCTTCGAAACTCGGATACGTATGCATCGGGTCAATGTTGTAGGTCGTAGTGGCCGCGAACGCGGGCGTGGCGACGAAAGCGGCGAGCGAGGCGGCAACGGCCGCGGCGAAAATCGTGGTCTTCATGAATCGATTCCTGGTGCGAGAGAAACTGGATGAAAAAATGATGCCGCTCGCGCGTCAGTGCGCGGCGGACACGATGTGAAACTTGATCTGCACGTCGTCGGCGACGATCGAGGTGTCCTTCCACTCGCCCGAGCCGATGCCGTAGGCGAGGCGCTTGATGGGCAGCGCGCCGTCGAACACCTGGTTGGCGCCGTCCTTGCGGTATTGCACCGGCACGACGACGTCGGTCGTCTTGCCCTTGATGGTCAGCTTGCCGGCCACCGTGAACGCGCCGTTCGCGCCCGGCTTGATTTGCGTGGAGACGAAGGTCGCGTGCGGGAAATGCGAGGCGTCGAACCACTCGTCGCCGGCGACTTCCTTGTTGTATTCCGGCGCGCCGATGTCGAAGCTCGACACTTCGACGTCGAGCTTCGCGCTCGATGCCGCGACGTTCGCCGGATCGAAGCGCACGTCAGCGGTGAAGTGATTGAAGCGCCCTTCGACCGGCACGTTCATCTGCTTGAACACGGCGGTGACGGAGTTCTTGGCGGCTTCGGCCGCGGCGTTGGCGCTGGTGGCGAAAGTCGTGGCGAAAGTCGCGCCGGCGGCGAGCGCCGCGCCGAGCGCGACGACGGAAGCGGTATGGGCAAGACGTTGGATCATGGGCTGTCGGTCCAAGGTGGGAGGCATCGGAAAATGGATTCGGCGCGCACGCGCCGCAAGGTCAGTCGCGCGGCGTGCCGAACGGCAGCATGCGCGAGAGGATGTTCTGGCGGTCGATCAACTGGTGCTTGATCACGGCGAGCACATGCAGCACGACCACGGTGAGCAACGTGTAGTTCAGCGCGATATGCACGATGCGCAGCACACCCTTGAGCGCGGTGTCGGGGCCGATCAGCACGGGCAGCGGCCAGATGCCGAGGTACACGACCTGAATGCCGGCCGCCGAGCTATACAGATACCCCGTCACCGGGATCGCAACCATCAGCACGTAGAGCGCGGTGTGGCCGAGATGCGCGGCGAGCCTTTCCCAGCCATGCATGGAGCCGGGCAGCGCGGGGGCGGCGTGCGTGACGCGCCAGAGAATGCGCACGAGCACGAGTGCGAGCACGGTCACGCCAATCCACTTGTGCCACGAGAAGTAGCGCAGCTTCGTGGGCGTGATGCCGGGAATGTCGGTCATGACCCAGCCGAGCGCAAAGCCCCAGACGATCAGCGCAGCGATCAGCCAGTGCAGCAGCATGGCAAAGCCGCTATAGCGGCCGGCGGGCTTGACGGAAGGGTTCATCGGCATACGACTCCAATATTCGAGGTGTGCACTTTACCCGGCCAAACCTATTCAAACAATCGTCTAAAATGGATGGTTATCATCCACTTTTTCGATAGATCGAAAAGGACCGTATCTCGTGGACCGCACCTCGGACCGCTCCCCTAGTCTCGAGCAGCTTCGCGCGCTGATCGCCGTCGCCGAAACCGGCAGCTTCTCGGCGGCGGCGCGCCAGCTCGACCGCGCCCAGTCGGTGGTCAGCTATACGATCGCCAATCTCGAGGCGCTGCTGGGCGTCGCACTGTTCGAGCGCGGCAAGCGCAAGCCGGAACTTACGGCCGCGGGCCGCGCGATCCTCGCCGACGCGCGCCGTCTCGATCTGCTCATGGGTCAGCTTAACGCCAAGGCGGCCGGCCTGCAGAGGGGACTGGAAGGCGAGGTTTCGCTGGCCGTCGACGTGATGTTTCCGTCGCAGCGGCTCGTCGAAGCGCTGCAGGCGTTCGCGTTCACGTTTCCCACCGTCGCACTGAATCTCACCATGGAGGCGCTTGGCGGCGTGCTCAAGCTCGTGCTCGACGGCGATTGCGCGGTGGGCATCAGCGGGCCGAACCACAACTGGCCGCATGTGATCGAGGCGCAGTCCATCGGCACCGTGGAGCTCGTGCTCGTGGCCGCCCCCTGCCATCCGCTCGCCAAGGCGGAGCATCCCGTGCGTATTTCGGATGCGCGCGAGCACACGCAGCTGGTCCTCACCGACCGAAGCCGCCTCACCGAAGGCCAGAACTTCGGCGTGTACAGCAATCGCGCATGGAAGCTCGGCGACCTCGGCGCCAAGCACCGGCTGCTGCTCGCGGGTCTGGGCTGGGGGTCGATGCCGAAGCATCTCGTGGAAGCCGATCTCGAAGCCGGGCGGCTCGTGCGCGTCGCGCTCGCGGACCGGCGCTCGGTGAGCTACAACATCTCGCTGATCCATCGCACCGACGCCGCACGCGGTCCCGCCAGCGAGTGGCTCTGCCACTACCTGACGCAAGGCACGCCGCCGCAAGCTGCGCTGCCCGACGCGCGCTAATTGTCAGCAGCGAGCCAACTTCGGGCCATCGTCGGCCCAACGGCGCCTCAGCGATGCGCCTGCGAGTTGCAAGAACGCAACCCCGCGCACGCCTGACAATGCTTCACAAACTCTCGCGAGCCGCGTCGCGCCGGGCTCGCGCGACGACGGGCACTGACTTCGCGCCATCGACCTTCGTCTGCCCGCATTTATCGAGATGGACCTCCATGCCAGGATCGCGCCACCGCTCGCCGGGAGCGTGGGCATACGCACCGCCGCACGCCCCGAACACCCAGCGCGAGCTTTGCCTCACGCGCCCGGTCACTTCGCATCATGGTCAACTTCATCTGCTTTCTGCTCTGGAATCTCGCCTTGCTCTTCGCCGTGCGCGTGGGTTGCTGGCTCGTTGTCTGCGCGCGGCCCGATCTCACGCTCAATGGCACGCGCATCTTCGTCGGCTTGATGGCGATTGCACTCGCGTTCGACACGGCGGTCACCTTCCTCGTGTTCGCCAGTGCCGGTGGGTCGTGGCAAGCGCACAACCCGAGCGAGACCTACCCTGATCGCGCCTTCGCCTACGCGCTCGCCGCGTTGATGGCACTGCTGCTCGCGCGGCATGCGCGCCGGCAGGACGCACGCCGGGCGCACCGCGGACCGGCTGGCGCGCAGGCAATCGAAACGTCGCCCTACAGCGAATCGACGCTTCCGATGTAAGGCGCGCCGCCCGCTTCAGCTCTTCTTGACCTTGCCGGCCTTATCCACCTTCGCCACCTTCGCCACCTTGGGCGCCTTCCCAGTCGCCCCCGCCGGCACGCCGGCCGCCGCGGCTGGCACCACCCCCGACCAGCCCGGCAAGTAACGCGCTTCGGGATCGTGCGCGTGCGAAAGCGCGTCGGCGAGCGCCGCGTCGAAGTCTTTGCGCAAGCGCGTTTCGGATACCTTACGGCGCAGATAGTCGGCCCACAGGAATTCGCTGAACGGTGTCGTGTCCTTCGCGTAGCCGCCCGACGTGCGCAACTCGCCCGCGAGGCTGCGATACGGATCGTCGGCGAGACCCAGGAGCTGCTTGGGTAACTGCTCGAATTCGCAGCGCTCGCCCGAGGCATTGAACGGATGCACCCACTGGTTGTGCTCCATCATGCGCCAGAAGATCGTGGGCTCGAGCCACGAGAGATCCTTGAGCACCGTCACCCGCACGCTTTCCACCGATTCTTCGAGCCACGCGCGGCCAAGGTGGTGGTGATCGACCACGTAGTAGCGCGACTTCGGCCCGAGCACGGCGGGAAACCAGTGCGAGTCGATGGCCGCCGCGCGGCCTTTCTTGTCGAGCGCCTGCCAGTGCGCGCGCTTGGCGTTCACCTCCCGAAAGCCCACCGTGATCTGCGTGGGACGAAGCTCGTCGAGCTTTACGGTGATGAGATGGAGATCGGTGTTCTGAAGGTTCATGGCGGGCCTCCTTTTTGGTGCGGGTCAGTGTCGGTGTCGATCGCGCAACGATACAGCCGAACGGCCATGCACGCCGCATCGATTGAACGCGCGCTTCGTGCTGCGTGCGCGGGGTCAACCCTTCAAGCCGCTGGGCACGTTGGATGCGCGCTTTTTTCAGTTCGCCTATAAATGCTCCGAGGGACAGACGGCGCCAGCCACGACACGCGCCGCGCTCCCCGCCACTGTCGGTTGCACGTCTTTTCCGGCTCGATCAACGGCAATTCCACGGCACAAGCGAGGGCATTTTGGATCTCGAAACCATCCGCGTATTCATCATGACCCGGGGCATCGACTTCGGGACCAAGGTCGTCGCGGCGATCGCCCTGTGGATCATCGGGCGCTGGGCCATCAACCTCGTCGCCGGTTTGCTGCGCAAGGTGCTCGCGCGCAACGAGCGCGTCGATCCCACGCTCGCGCATTACCTCAGTTCAATCCTCGCCGCCGTCCTGAACCTGCTGCTGGTCCTCGCGATCCTCCAGGTGTTCGGCGTGCAGACCACCTCGTTCGCGGCGCTCCTCGCCGGTCTTGGCCTCGCCATCGGCACGGCGTGGGGCGGCCTCCTCGCGCATTTCGCGGCTGGCGTGTTCATGCAGGTGCTGCGGCCGTTCAAGGTGGGCGACTTCGTGACGGCCGGGGGCGTGACGGGCACCGTGAAGGAACTCGGCATTTTCGGCACGACCATCATCTCGCCGGACAACGTGGTCAACATCGTCGGCAACAACAAGATCTTCTCGGACACCATCTCGAACTACAGCGCGACGGCCGTGCGCCGCGTCGAGCTGACCGCGAAGATCGCCAACGGTGTCGATCCCGTCGATGCCGCCAACCGCCTGCGCGCCGCCATCGCGAAAATTCCGAACGTTGCGCAGGAACCGGCGGCCGATGTCGAGATTCTCTCGTTCACGCCCGAAGGGCCGCTGCTGGCCGTGCGGCCCTACACGAACAACGACACCTACTGGCAGGTCTACTTCGACACCAACCGCGCGATCGTCGAGACCTTCAAGGACGCGGGCTACCCCACCCCCGAAACGCCTTCGATCATTCGCCGCGTGGGCACCTAGCCCACCGCGTTCGACGCGCCCGCCAAAGCAAAACGGCATCGCCTTCGCAGGCGATGCCGTTTTTTATTGCGTTGCAGCCTGGTGGCGCCAGGCGCTCAACCGCCGTTGGGCTTGCGCACAGCGCCGCCGCGCGAGTTCTTGCGCAGCATCTTCCACAGGCCGCCAAGCAGGATCGGCACGATCGCAGCGCCAATGCCGACGAGCACGATCACGTTCAGATACTGGCGAATGAACGGAATGTTGCCGAAGAAGTAGCCGAGCAGCACGAGCAGCAACACCCAGAACAGCGCACCCGTGATCGTGAAGAACTGAAAACGTCGCATGCTCATTTGCGACACGCCCGCCACGAACGGCGCGAAGGTACGCACGACAGGAATGAAACGCGCGAGCACGATGGTCTTGCCGCCGTGGCGCTCGTAGAATTCGTGCGTTTTCTGCAGTGCGGCGCGATCGAGGAAGCGTTCGAGCACGGGAATGTGCGTATTGAACACCTTCGGCCCGATGGCGCGCCCGATCAGATAGTTGACCGTATTGCCAAGGACCGCCGCCACGAGCAGCAGCACGATCAGCAGGCCGAGATTCATCTCGTGCGTAGCGGCAAACGCGCCGCCGATGAAGAGCAGCGAGTCGCCCGGCAGGAACGGCAGCACCACGAGCCCGGTTTCGCAGAACACGATCAGGAACAGCACCGCGTAGACCCAGCCGCCGTATTGCTGGATGAAGACACCGAGAAACTTGTCGATGTGCAAGACAAGATTGACGAACTGCAGAAGCGTATCCAAAAGTGTCCCTTATTGATCGTGGGCCGCGCGCCTGAAAAATCGCGTTCGCCCTGTGTTGCGCGAGAAGCAAAATTGACCGCGCCATGATACCGAAAGTGCCTGGCCGTCACGAAAAAATCCCGCCAATTTCGGTGATTTCGCGCACAAAGCGCTGCTAGATGGCGGTTTTTAGGGGTGCCGATGCGCGCCAGGTGGCGCCGCGCCGACTCGCTATAATTGCGCGCATGTCTTCGAATTCCGAACCCACCGGCGCCGCGCCGGATTCCGCCAACGCCGCCCCCGCCGCCAGCACGACCGACGCCGCCGTCGCATCGCGCGCCGCGCAGCCCGCGCGCGCGATCCAGGCGCTGCCCGATCAGCTCATCAGCCAGATCGCCGCGGGCGAAGTGGTCGAGCGGCCCGCCTCCGTCGTCAAGGAACTGCTGGAAAACGCGCTCGACGCCGGGGCGAGCACCCTGCGCATCCTGCTCGACGAAGGCGGTGTGAAGCGCATTTCCATCGCCGACGACGGCTGCGGCATTCCCGAAGCCGAGTTGCCGCTCGCGCTCATGCGCCACGCCACGAGCAAGATCCGCTCGCTCGCCGAACTCGAAAGCGTCGCGACGCTCGGGTTTCGCGGCGAAGCGCTGGCGTCGATCGCCTCGGTGGCCGAGATGTCGATCACGAGCCGCAGCGCCGACGCGCCGCACGCCGTGAAGATCGAGGGCCACACGGGCGCGATCTCGCCGGCTGCGGGCGGCCAGGGCACGACCATCGAGGTGCGCGAGCTGTACTTCAATACGCCCGCGCGCCGCAAGTTCCTGAAGAGCGAGCAGACCGAACTGGGCCATTGCCTCGAGATGATCCGCCGCAGCGCGCTCGCGCGCCCGGACGTCGCGATCTCGGTGCTGCACAACGGCCGCGCGGTCGAGCACTGGAACGCAAGCGATCCCGCCACGCGCGTTTCGAAGATTCTCGGCGAAGTCTTTGCCACGGCGCACCTGCCGCTCGACGAGCGCGCCGGGCCGCTCGCCGTGTACGGCTGCGCGGGCCTGCCCACGGCGAGCCGCAACCGCGCCGACCAGCAGTACTTCTTTGTGAACGGCCGCTTCGTGCGCGACAAGCTGCTCACGCACGCCGTGCGCGCGGCCTACGAGGACGTGCTGCACGGCGAGCGCTATCCGTCGTACGTGCTGTTCCTCGACCTGCCGCCCGAAGCCGTCGACGTGAACGTGCATCCCTCGAAGATCGAAGTGCGCTTTCGCGACTCGCGCTCGATTCACCAGTTCGTGTTCCACGCCGTGCAGCGCGCGCTTGCGCGCCATGCGGGCGCCTCGCCCGAGACGACCTCGGGCGGCCACGCGGCCGCGCTCATCGAGCCGCGCGCGTTGCCGGGCGCCGGGGTGCTGGGCGCATCGGTCGGCCTGGCTTCGGGCGCGTCCGATTACCCGCGCGCGGGCGCAGCGCCAGGTGCTACGGGCGGTTTCGGCGCGGACGGCAAGTTCGGCACCGCAAGCGTGGCCAGCAGCTTCGGCGGCGGCGCGGGTAGCCCGCTCTCGCGCGCTGCCGGCTTTGGGGCTGCAAACGCAGGCGGCGCCAACGCAAGCAGCGGCAACACCTGGCTGCGCCAGTCGCGCATGACGCAAGGCAGCCTGCCGGTCGCGCAACCGCTCGCGCTGTATGACGCGTTGTTCGGCCGCAAGGACGTCGGCGCGGGCACGGCGCAGGGCTCGACCGTGCCGCAGGCGCAAGACGGCGCAGCCGACGCGTTCGCCGCCAGCGCACCGCACGCCGCGTTCGAAGCGGGCGAAGACCATCCGCTCGGCTTCGCGCTCGGGCAGGTGCACGGCATTTACGTGCTCGCGCAAAACGCGCGCGGCCTCGTGATCGTCGACATGCACGCCGCACACGAGCGCATTCTTTACGAGCAGTTCAAGCAGGCCCTTGCCGAGCGCTCGCTCGCCGTGCAGCCCTTGCTGATCCCGATCTCGATGACGGCCGATCCCGTCGAAACCGGCACCGTCGAGGAAGAAAAGGCGACGCTCGAGGCGCTGGGCTTCGATCTCGCCGTGCTCTCGCCCACGTCGATCGCGATCCGCGCGGTGCCCGCACTCCTCAAGGACGCCGATCTCCAGGCGCTCGCGCGCGCCGTGCTCGCCGATCTGCACGAGTACGGCGGCTCGCGCGTGCTCACCGAGCGCCAGCACGAGATGCTCGGCACGCTCGCCTGCCATCACGCGGTGCGCGCAAACCGACGCCTCACGCTCGACGAGATGAACGCGCTGCTGCGCCAGATGGAAACGACCGAGCGCGCCGACCAGTGCAACCACGGCCGGCCGACCTGGTACCAGCTCACGCTCGCCGATCTCGATCGGCTCTTCATGCGCGGTCAATGACGCAGTCCACGAAACAAACCAACGAAGCGTTGCCCGTCGCGTGCCTGCTCGGTCCCACGGCCTCGGGCAAGACCGCGGCCGCGCTTGCGTACGCCGCGCAGTTGGCGGCGCGCGGGCGCACGGTGGAGATCGTCAGCGTCGATTCCGCGCTCGTGTACCGCGAGATGGACATCGGCACCGCGAAGCCGACCGCCGAGGAGCGGGCGGCCGCCGCGCATCATCTGATCGATATCGTCGATCCGCTGGATGCGTATTCCGCCGCCGACTTTCGCGCCGACGCACTGCGCGTGACGGGCGAAATCGTTGCGCGCGGGAACGTGCCGCTGCTCGTGGGCGGCACGATGCTGTATTACAAGGCGCTCACGCAAGGCCTGAACGACCTGCCCTCGGCCGATCCCGCCGTGCGTGCGCAACTCGACGCTGAAGCCGCACGCGACGGCTGGCCCGCCATGCACGCCCGCCTCGCGCAGGTCGATCCGGCCACCGCGGCGCGCCTGGCCCCGAACGACTCGCAGCGCATTCAGCGCGCGCTCGAAATTTTCATACTGAGCGGGCAGCCGATGTCAGTGCTGCTCGCCACGCCGTCCACGCGCGAGGATGAAGCCGCGCGCTATCGCTTCGTGCCGGTTGCGCTCGAACCGTCCGATCGCGGCGTGCTGCACGCGCGCATCGAGGCGCGGTTCAATGCGATGCTCGCGGGCGGCCTCATCGACGAGGTGAAGGCGCTGCGCGCGCGCGGCGACCTGAATCCCACCCTGCCGTCCATGCGCTGCGTGGGCTACCGCCAGGTGTGGGAATACCTCGACGGCGACGCGGACTACGACACCATGCGCGACAAGGGCGTGTTCGCCACGCGCCAGCTCTGCAAGCGTCAGCTCACGTGGCTGCGCGCGATGCCGGAGCGCATCGTCGTGGATTGCTGCGCGCAAGACGCGACCGCACAGGCCGTTGCGGCGGTGGAGCGGATTGGCGGCTGAAACCGCTGGCCCATTTTCCCGCCATCGATTCCCGGGCGCCTTGTGCGCCACAACATCCCCACCCACATTTACTCGACGCGCGTTCGACGACCGCGCGCGCGTCATCCGCCGCCGCAGCGCGCCACCGAAAACTGCCCTCGCCCGCTTGACTTTCGATCGACCGGATACGATCATTCGTTCATCACTAGAGCAATTGCTCAGGCTCGAGCCGCCAGGCCGCTTTGAGTAAGGAGACACCGAATGAACACCGAACGCAGCGATGCGAACGTGATCCTGCACATCGGCGCCGGGTCGTTTCACCGGGCGCATCAGGCGTGGTACCTGCATCGCGTAAACCTCACGCGCAAGCCCGACGAGGCCGCCTGGTCGCTCACCGTCGGCAACATCCGCTCCGACATGAACGCCGTGATGGACGCGCTGGCCGCGCAGAACGGCGCCTACACGCTCGAAACAGTCACGCCACAAGGCGAGCGTGCCTACGAGACGATCCGCTCGATCACGCGCGTGCTGCCATGGTCCGCCGATCTCGCGAGCCTGATCGACGCGGGCGCCGACCCGAACTGCAAGATCATCGCGTTCACGGTGACCGAAGGCGGCTATTACCTCGACGAACACGACCGGCTCGACACCGCGAACCCGGACCTCGCTGCCGACCTCAATGGCGGCCGCACGACCATTTACGGTGCCCTCGCGGCGATTCTCGAAGCGCGCATGGCGCGCGATGGCGGCCCCGTCACGCTGCAGACCTGTGACAACCTGCGCAGCAACGGCAAGCGCTTTCACGCGGGCATGCGCGAGTTCCTCGCGCTGCGCGGCGCGACGGATCTGCGCGCCTGGTTCGACGCGAACACGGCCTGCCCCGACTCGATGGTCGACCGCATTACGCCGCGCCCCACGCCCGACGTGCGCGAGCGCGTGAAGGCGGCGACCGGCGTGGACGACGCCTGCCCAGTGATGGGCGAGGCGTTCATTCAATGGGTGATCGAAGATCACTTCTGCGCCGGGCGGCCCGCCTGGGAGCGCGCGGGCGCGGAGATGGTCGAATCGGTGATGCCCTATGAGGAAGCGAAGATCCGCATCCTCAACGCCACGCACAGTTGCATTGCGTGGGCGGGCACGCTCGTCGGGCTCGACTTCATCCACGAAGGCACCCACGACGCCGACATCCGCACCTTTGCGCGCGAGTACGTGAGCGAAGACGTGATTCCCTGCCTCACGCCCAGCCCGCTCGATCTCGCGAAGTATCGCGACGTCGTGCTCGAACGCTTCAGCAACCCGTATATCCAGGACACGAACCAGCGCGTGGCCGCCGACGGCTACTCGAAGATCCCCGGCTTCATCGCGCCCACGCTCGCACAACGCATCGCCAGCGGCGCGACGCCTGCCGCCACGGCCATGCTGCCCGCGCTCTTCCTGCGCTTTCTCGCGCGCTGGCACAAGGGCACGCTGCCCTACACCTACCAGGATGGCGTGATGGACCAGGCGGCCGTGCACCGCATGTTCGACAGCGGCGACCCTGTCTCGACGTTTCTCGGCGACAAGCTGCTCTGGGGCGGCCTCGCCGGCAACCCGACGCTGGGCGATGCCGTGCGCGGCGCGCTCACGCGCGTCGACGCGTGGCTCGCCTCGCGCGGCTGCAGCGTGTGAAGCAACACGGCGGCTTGATCCGTCACCCCCGCGCCGCGCGCGCCCTCCGGGTCGGCGCGCATGGCGTCGCGCACGGCGCGCGGCTAAAGTAGCGCAACTCACATTACGACTTCCGCGCGCCTATGTATCTCGGCATCGACCTCGGCACCTCCGAAGTGAAAGTCCTGCTGCTCGCGCCCGACGGCCGCGTGATCGGCACTGCCGGCACGCCCTTCGTCGTCTCGCGCCCGCATCCGCGCTGGTCCGAGCAGAATCCCGCCGACTGGTGGGACGGCACGCGCCGCGCGCTCGCCGCGCTGCGTGAGGCGCATCCGCGCGAATTCGCGCAGGTGCGCGGCATCGGCCTTTCCGGACAGATGCACGGCGCCGTGCTGCTCGACGCGCACGACAACGTATTGCGCCCCGCGATCCTCTGGAACGACATGCGCGCGGTGGACGAATGCGCCGAACTCACCGCGCGCGCGCCGCAACTGCATCGCATCGCGGGCAATCTCGCCATGCCGGGCTTCACGGCGCCCAAACTGCTGTGGGTCGCGCGCCATGAGCCGCAGATCTTTCGCGCAACGGCCTGCGTGCTGCTGCCAAAGGACTATCTGCGCCTGCAACTCACGGGTGGCAAGGTCTCCGATCCATCGGACGCCGCCGGCACGCTCTGGCTCGACGTGGCCAAACGCGACTGGTCCGACGCGCTGCTCGACGCCTGCAACATGACGCGCGCGCAAATGCCCGCGCTCGCCGAAGGCAGCGCGCCCTCCGGCACGCTGCTGCCCGCACTCGCGCGCGAATTCGGCCTGCGCGAGGACGTGGTCGTCGCCGCGGGCGGCGGCGACAACGCGACGAGCGCCATCGGCATCGGCGCGACGCAGCCCGGCGACGGCTTCGTCTCGCTCGGCACCTCGGGCGTGCTGTGCGTGGTGGGCGACCGCTTCCGGCCCAACCCCGCTTCCGCCGTGCATGCGTTCTGCCACGCGATTCCGGACCGCTGGCACCAGATGAGCGTCGTGCTTTCGGCGGCGAGCTGCCTGCGCTGGGTCTGCAAGCTCACGGGCACGAACGAGCCCACCCTGCTCGCCGAAGTCGAACAGCTGGGCGCGCAAACGCTCGCCGAAGCCCCGCTCTTCCTGCCGTATCTCTCGGGCGAGCGCACGCCGCACAACGACCCATATGCGCAGGGCGTGTTCTTCGGCATGACGCACGCGACCGACCGCGCGCTGCTCGGCTACGCCGTGCTCGAAGGCGTGACGCTCGCGCTCACCGACGGCCTCGACGCCCTCGCGGCCGCCGGCACCGAAGTGGGCGCGCTGTCGATGCTCGGCGGCGGCGCGCGCAGCGGCTACTGGGCGCAACTGGTCGCGGACGCATTCAACACGCCCACGCGCCAGCACGGCGGCGGCGAGACGGGTGCGGCGCTCGGCGCGGCGCGCCTTGGCTGGCTCGCGGCAGGCGGCGACGCACGCGAGGTGCTGACGAAGCCGCCCGTGGTGGCCGAGTACACGCCCAACGCCGCGCGCCACGCGGCGCTGCGCGAGCGGCTGACCGCCTACCGCGCGCTGTACCGCCACGTGCGCCCGCTTTTCGAGCCCTCGCGCGAACGCCTCGCGTAAGCCGCGCAATTGCGTGCAGTACACTTCGGCCCCGATCCCGCTCCGACCACCACCGTGCCCAAGTCCACCGAAAAACTCGATCTCGCGACCCGCGCCGCCTGGCTCTACTACGTGGCCGGCAACACCCAGAACGAAATCGCCGAGAAACTGCAGGTGTCGCGCCCCGTCGCGCAGCGCCTAGTTGCGTTCGCGGTCGAGAAGAACCTTATCCGCGTGCGCGTCGATCACCGTCTCGCCGATTGTCTCGCGCTCGCCGATGCGCTTTCGAAGCGCTACGGCCTTTCGGTTTGCGAAGTGGTGCCCGTGGACAACGACACACCCGAGGAGATCGACCGCAAGCTCGCGGTAGCGGGCGCGCAAGTGATGGAGCGCTACCTCACCGAAGAGCGGCCGATGGTGGTGGCGGTGAGCAGTGGACGTACGCTCAAGGCGGCCGTCGATCAGATCGCGCAACTGGAGCGGCCGCAGCATCGGCTGGTTTCGATGGTGGGCGCGATCGCCCAGGACGGCTCGTCGAACCGCTACGACGTCGCGCTGCATATCTCCGAGAAAACGGGTGGCAAGCACTTTTTGCTGCCCGCACCGCTCATCGCCGATAACGAGGCCGAGCGCGCGCAGTGGTGCAATCACCGGCTCTATCGCATCGTCGAATCGCTTTCGGGCGAGGCCGATGTCGCGTTCGTCGGCATTGGCAACATCGGCGAGCATTGCCCGCTGCATGAGGACGGCTTCATCACCTCCGACGAAGTGCGCGAATTGATGGGCCAAGGCGCTGTGGCCGAAATGCTCGGCCTGCCGATCGACGCAGCCGGCAAGCGTGTCGATTCCCCCACGGGCCGCCGCGTGACGAGCGTGTACCTCGATTCGCCGCCGCGCCGCCCGACCATCGGTTTTGCAGGCGGCGCGCGCAAGCGCGAAGCCGTGATCGCGGCGCTCAACGGCGGCTGGCTCTCCGGGCTCGTCACCGACGAGCTGTGCGCGCGCGCGGCGATCGAACGCTAAACCCTGCACCGAACAAAAAAAGAAGCCCGCGCGAAGCGGGCTAACAAAGGCAACCTCAGGTACCTCGCCACACAAACACCGCCTCACGCTTCGAGGCGGTGCGTCCAGCAAGCCAGTGAAATCACGCAGCCAGTTGCTGCGCGAAACGACGCTCGAACGCGAGACCATCCGCATTGAAGAGATGGCAATGATCGGGCGTCGAGCCGACCTTGAATGCCTCGCCGCGCTCGTGCCGCTCCAGCGGCGGAATGCGCGCGATCAGGCCATCAGGCGCAACCGGGCATTCGGCGTAGAGATAGGCCGCGTCGCCAAGCGATTCGACCGTCATCGCCTTCGCGCTCACGCCTTCTCCGCCCGTCATGATGTGCAGATGCTCGGGACGGATGCCCACCGTCACCTTGTCGCCTTCGCGCGCCGTGCCGGGCTCGACGGCCACCTTCTGCGTATCGCCCGTCTCGTAGCGCACGACAATGCCGTCGCTCTCGACTCTCTGCACCGTGCCGTCGAGGAAGTTCATCTTCGGCGAGCCGATGAAACCCGCCACGAAGCGGTTCGCCGGCGCGTGATACAGACGGTTCGGACTGCCGACCTGTTCGACGTTGCCCGCGGAGAGCACGACGATCTTGTCGGCGAGCGTCATCGCTTCGACCTGATCGTGCGTCACGTAGATCATCGTGGTCTTCAGTTCGTCGTGCAGACGCGCGAATTCGAGGCGCATCTTCACGCGCAGCGCGGCATCGAGGTTCGAGAGCGGCTCGTCGAACAGGAACACCTTGGGCTTGCGCGTGATCGCGCGCCCGATCGCCACGCGCTGGCGCTGGCCGCCCGAAAGCTGCTTGGGCTTGCGGTCGAGCAAGTGGTCGATGTGCAGGATCTTCGCGGCGTTCTTCACGGCCGCGTCGATCTCGGGCTTCTTCGCGCCCGCGAGCTTCAGGCCAAACGCCATGTTGTCGTAGAGCGTCATGTGCGGATAGAGCGCGTACGACTGGAACACCATTGCAATGCCGCGCTTGGCCGGGGGCACGTCGTTCATGCGCGTGCCGTCGATCATCAGGTCGCCGCCGCTGATGTCCTCCAGCCCCGCGATCATGCGCATGAGCGTGGTCTTGCCGCAGCCGCTCGGGCCCACGAACACGACGAACTCGCCGTCGCCGATGTCGAGGTTCACGTCGCGCAGGACTTCGTTGTCGTCGTAGCGCTTCAGTACGTCTCTGAGGATCACGCTTGCCATGATATGTCTCCGTTTCTGCCTGATTCAGTTCGAACGCGCTTGCGCCCTGTTCATCCATTGCGCCACCCGCGCAGGCAGCGTCGTCATGTCGTCGAAAATTTCGATTGCACCCGCTTCGCGCAACTCGTGCGCGTGCGCGTCGCCGCCCACGTGCGTGCCGCCCACGAAGCCGAGCACGGTCATGCCGGCCGCGCGCGCCGCGCTCACACCCGTCACGCTGTCCTCGACCACAAGGCACGCGGCGGGCGCGACGTCCATGCCCTGCGCCGCCGCGAGGTAGACATCGGGCGCGGGCTTCGGTTTGGCGACGATATCCGCGCAATACACGCGCGCGCCGAAGAAGCGTTCGAGTCCGTTGCGCGCCAGCACTTCGCGCACCACTGCCGTGTAGCTGTTGCTCGCGCAGGCCTTGGTGAGCGTCACGGCTTCCAGCGCGGCGACGACGCCCGGGAAAAGCGGCGCCTCACGCGCCTGGGCTTCTGCGACCGCGCGGATCGCATCGACGTCCGCTACGCTCAGGCTGCGCCCGAGCGCCTCGCCCGCGCCGCCCAGCACGCGCTCGATGCGCTGGCCAAGCAACGGCATCACGACCGGCGCCGCGTCCACACCGGGCCAGCGCGCTTCGAGTTCGCGCACCAGCACGCTGGCCGCCACGGCTTCGCTGTCGATCAGCACGCCGTCGCAGTCGCAGATGAGGGCTTGAATGGGCATCGCGTGGTCCATTTACTTGACTGCACCGAACGTAAGGCCGCGTACCAGCTGCTTCTGCGAAAGCCAGCCGACGATCAGCACCGGTGCGACCGCCAGCAGCGACGCCGCGGAAAGCTTCGCCCAGAAGAGCCCCTCAGGACTCGAATACGAAGCGATGAACACGGTAAGCGGCGCGGCGTTCGAGCTGGAGAGGTTGATGCTCCAGAATGCTTCGTTCCACGAAAGAATGATCAGCAGCAGTGCGGTGGATGCGAGGCCCGGCACCGCCATCGGCATGAGCAGATAGACGATCTCCTGCCAGGTGGCCGCGCCGTCCATACGCCCCGCTTCGAGAATGTCGCGTGGAATCTCGTTGAAGTACGTGTACGCCATCCACACCGCGATAGGCAGGTTGATGAGCGTATAGACGATGATGAGCCCGCTCACGGTGTCGAGCAGCCCCGTGTTCTTCCACAGCAGATAGATCGGCACGAGCACGCCCACCGAAGGCATCATCTTCGTGGAGAGCATCCACAACAGGATCTTCTGCGTGCGCTGGTTCGGGAAGAACGCCATCGCGTAGGCCGCGGGCACGGCAAAGATCAGGCAGACGACCGTCACGCCCGCCGAGATCAGCACCGAATTCCAGGCGAACGCGAAGTAGTTGCTGCGCGCGAACACCTCGCGGAAGCTGTCGAGCGTCGGCAGGAAGAAGATCGTCGGAATATAGGCCTGCTGTTCGGTCTTGAATGCCGTGATCGTCATCCAGAAGATCGGGAAGAACAGCGCAATCGCGATCAGCCAGGCGAGCAGCCCCGGGACCACGCGACCAAGGAACTGCAGCGGCGACGAGTGGTTGACCGCGTCGGGCGATCGAGCAGGCGTAGCAGTAATCTGGCTCATTTTTCGTACTCCCCTTTGAGGTTGCGCGCGAGCATGCGCACGAGGAAGAACGACACGATGTTCGCCAGCACGACAGCGAGAATGCCGCCAGCCGAAGCGATACCCACGTCGAACTGCTGCAGGCCCAACGAGTAGATCAGGTAGGTGAGGTTCGTGGTCGCGTTGCCGGGACCGCCGCCCGTGGTCGTGTAGATCTCGGCGAAGATCGAGAGCAGGAAGATGGATTCCATCATCACGACAACGGCAATCGCGCGCCGCAGGTGCGGCAGCGTGATGTAGAAGAACAAGGCGATGGGCCCCGCGCCGTCGATCTTCGCGGCTTCCTTCTGCTCCTGGTCGAGCGACTGGATCGCCGTGAAGAGAATGAGGAACGCGAACGGCAGCCATTGCCAGGCCACGATCATGATGACCGCGGTGAGCGGATACACAGCGAACCAGTCGATCGGCGTCATGCCCATCGAGCGCATCGCGATGGCCACGAGGCCATACACCGGATGCAGGATCATGTTCTTCCAGATCAGCGCGCTCACCGTGGGCATTACGAAGAACGGCGCGATGGCGAAGAGGCGCGCCACGCCCTGGCCCACGAACTTGCGGTCGAACAGCACTGCCATCAGCACGCCGCCGACCACGGTGATCACGAGCACCGCCACGATCAGCTCGATGGTGTGCACGATCGACGGCACGAACGAGGGGTCGGTAGCGAGGAACCGGTAGTTGTCGAAGCCCGCGAAACCCTTGAGGTCCGGATTCAGCAGGTTGTATCGCGTGAACGAATACCAGATCGTCATCGCGAGCGGGATCGTCATCCACAGCAGCAGCACCGCGACGGACGGCGACACGAGCCAGCGCGACGCCGTGCGGCGCGATTCGACCTGCTGCGGTTTCTGTGGCGTGCGCGCTCGATTGAATATAGGCATGGGGAGATGGAGATGACGCATGAGGACCACCCTTCTCGGTTGCGCGCCTGCTCAGGGTGCAGGCGCTGCATCGGCTTCGCGAGGGCGCGCGCCGCGCCGGGCGGCCCGGCGCGCGCTCGCGTTACTACGCTGGCTGCTCGAACATCGCAGCCTCATTTTTCGCTTTTACTTCTGATACCCGGCTTGCGCCACGGCGCGGTTGGCAGCGGCGTTACCCGCCGTGAGCGCCTGATCGACGCTCATCTGCCCTGCCACGGCGCCCGCAACGCTTTGGCCCACGACCGTACCGAACGACTGGAACTCAGGAATCCCAACGAACTGGATACCCGTGTACGGCACCGGCTTCGCGGTCGGGTGGGTCGGATCGGCGGTCTGGATCGCCTTCAGCACGAAGTCGGAGAACGGCGCGGCCTTCTTGTACTCGGGATTCTGATACGTCGAAATCCGCGTACCCGACGGCACCGAAGCCCAACCTTCGTCCTGCGCGACCATCTGGACATACTCTTTCGAGGTCGCCCATTCGATGAACTTCTTCGCGGCGTCCTGCGACTTCGACGACTTCGGCACGGCGAGCGCCCACGACCACAGCCAGTGCGCGCCATTGGGCGTGACTTCGGTCGGCGCGGCCGCGAAGCCGATCTTGTCGGCCACCTGCGACTGCTGCTTGTTGTAGAGAATGCCCGCGGCCACCGTGGCGTCGATCCACATCGCGCACTTACCCGATGACATCAGCGTGAGGTTTTCGTTGAAGCCGTTCGAGCTCGCTCCCGGAGGGCCATCCTTCTTCAGCATATCGACATAGAAGTTCACCGCCTTCTTCCACTCGGGCGACGTGAGCTGCGCTTGCCACTTCTCGTCGAACCAGCGGCCGCCGAAGGTGTTCGCGACCGTCGTCACGTACGCCATGTTCTCGCCCCAGCCGGCCTTGCCGCGCAGGCAGATGCCATACTGGCCGGCCGATTTGTCGGTCAGCTTGTCGGCGAAGTCGCGGATCTGGTCATAGGTCGGCTGCTCGGGCATCTTGAGGCCCTTCTTGTCGAACAGGTCCTTGCGGTAATACGTCATCGAGCTTTCGACGTAAAACGGCAGCGCATAGAGCGTGCCGTTGTACGAGAGACCGTCGCGCGCGGTCTTCACCACGTCGTCGAGATCGTAGCTCGCGGGCAGGTTCGTCATCGGCACGATCCAGCCGCGCTTGCCCCATTGCGGCGCCTCGTAGGTGCCGATCATCATCACGTCGAACTGGCCGCTGTTGGTCGTGATGTCGGTGGTCGCGCGCTGGCGCAGCACGTTTTCTTCGAGGATCACCCAGTTCAGCTTGATGCCCGGATTGGCCTTCTCGAAGGCCGGCGAGAGCTTCTTCAGCTCGATCATGTCCGGATTGTTCAACATGGCGATCGTGACGGTCTGCGCGTGAGCGGCGCTGGCCGCGGCGACGAGTGCACCCGCACTCACCGCGCGACTTATGCACTTCGCGGCGGTCTTCATTGCTGGCTTCATGACGTTGTCTCCTTGTTCGTTGCGTTATGTCTTGCTGCAGCCGTGCTGCTGTCGTGATGCTGTCGTGATGCTGTCGTGATGCGTTGTGCAAGGGTTGCGGGCGAGGGTTGCGGGAAATATCAGCTCATCCAGTTGCCGCCGTCGACGTTCAGGGTCTGCGCGGTGATGTAATCGGCGTCGGCGGAAGCGAGAAAGAGCGCGGCTCCTGTGAGATCCTCGGGGAGGCCCATGCGCCCGAGCGGCACGGCCTCACCCACCAGTCGCTTCTTCTCGCCGAGCGGGCGATGTTCGTAGCGCGCAAAGAGCGCGTCGACCTGCTCCCACATCGGCGTGTCGACCACGCCCGGTGCGATGCCGTTCACGTTGATGCGATGCGGCGCCAGAGCGAGCGCCGCCGACTGCGTGTAGCTCAGCACGGCCGCCTTGGTTGCGCAGTAGTGCGAAACGAGTGCTTCACCGCGGCGGCCCGCCTGCGATGACATGTTGATGATCTTGCCGCCCTGCCCCTGCTCGACCATATGGCGCGCCACGGCCTGCATGAGGAAGAACATGCCCTTCACGTTCACCGCGAAGAGGCGGTCATACACGTCCCA
The DNA here is from genome assembly GCF_905220155.1 of Paraburkholderia sp. J7. Classification (NCBI taxonomy): domain Bacteria; kingdom Pseudomonadati; phylum Pseudomonadota; class Betaproteobacteria; order Burkholderiales; family Burkholderiaceae; genus Paraburkholderia; species Paraburkholderia sp. J7. The sequence goes on from NZ_CAJMYZ010000013.1 coordinate 105,986, forward strand.
GGATTCGTCGAGGAGCGGGCGCATGTCGAAGAGCGCCGCGTTATTGAAGAGCACGTCGATGCGGCCAAAGCGCTCGACCGCGCTGAGCACGATGCGCTCGATGTCCTCGCGGCGGGTCACGTCTGCGGAGATCGCGAGCACGCGTTCGGGGTACGCGGCGGCGAGCGTTGGCGCGACGGCCTCGGCGGGCTTCACGTCGACGAGCACGCAGCGCGCGCCTTCGTCCAGATAGCGTTGGGCGACCGCCTCACCAATGCCGCTTGCCGCGCCAGTCAGCACGGCAACCTTGTCCTGCAAACGTCCTGCCGCTCGCGTCGCGGTGTGTGCCACAGGTTGTCTCCAATTTTCGTCCGTGTGGGGCGCGCCCGGCTGGTGCTCCGGGGAGCATCTGAGCGATCGCCCGACATGTGAGCATTTGCTCTTTCGTTGATCGAATGATCGGATACGAGTCGGAGACTGTCAAGGCGAACCAACGCGATTGGACGAGATTTCGATGGTGCGGCGCGCAAGCCTTGGCTGGCTGCGGCCCGCGGATCCGGCCCCCTGACCGGATGGCGAGCTGACTCGCCAATCGAAGTGATACGTTATATCATCTCGCCTTCGTGACACCGACGCGTCCGCTTTCAGGCTCCCTTATCAACAAGGATAGAACCATGATCACGTTCACCCACGCGAACTGCCCGCCCCGCGCGGCTACGGCCGGCGCGCGCCGGGGCTTCGCGCTCGCGCGTTTCGCGGCCAGGCTCGCTCTCGCGCTGGGGACGGCGTTCGGCGGCGCGACTGCAGCCATGGCGGCGCAGGCGGCCAGTGCCGCCCTTCCCGTCGTTGCAGCGGAAAACTTCTACGGCGACGTCGTCAAGCAGATCGGCGGCAATTACGTGGACGTGACGAGCATCCTGAGCAACCCCGACCAGGACCCGCATCTCTTCGAAGCGAGCCCGAAGACCGCCCGCGCGCTCCAGAACGCGCGCGTGGTCGTCTATAACGGCGCGGACTACGACCCGTGGATGACCAAGCTGCTCGGCGCAACAAGCAGCGGGAAAAGCGCGAACAGCCGCACGACGATCATTGCGGCGGACCTCGTCGGCAAGAAAGCGGGCGACAATCCGCACCTCTGGTATGACCCGAAGACCATGCCTGCCGTGGCGCGCGCCGTGAGCGCCGCGCTCGGCGCCGCGGACCCCGCGCACAAGAGCGTGTACGATGCCAACCTGGCAACGTTCCTCGCCTCGCTGCAACCGGTCGACGCCAAGGTCGCGGCGCTGCGCGCGCGCTACCAGGGGCAGCCCGTCACGGCCACGGAGCCGGTGTTCGGCTATATGTCGGATGCGGTCGGCCTCGACATGCGCAACCTGCGCTTCCAGCTCGCGACGATGAACGACACCGAGGCGAGCGCGTCGGACATCGCGGCATTCGAGCGCGACCTGCGCGAGCGCCGCGTGCGTGTGCTGATCTACAACAGCCAGGCGACCGAGGCCCTCACGCGGCGCATGCTGGCGCTGGCGAAGCAGTCGAACGTGCCGTCCGTGAGCGTGACCGAGACACAGCCGGCCGGCGTGAGCTTCCAGCAATGGATGCTCGTGCAGCTCGACTCGCTCGACAAGGCGCTTGCAGCGGGAACCGCAGGGCAACACTAACCGTATTCAGCAAGGACAGATGTCATGACCGGGGCCGGCCCTTCGCCCACCGATATCGCTTCACAACACCATGCGCATCGCGCGCCCACGCCTGTGCTCACGCTCGCGGGCGTGACGCTCTCGCTCGGCGAGCGCACGATCCTGCGCGATGCGAACTTTGCAGTGAACCAGGGCGAATTCATCGGCGTGCTCGGGCCGAACGGCGCGGGCAAGACCACGCTCATGCGCGCCATCCTCGGCCTCGTGCCGGCCTCGCACGGCGCGATTCGCGTGCTGGGCGAGCCGGTCGCGCGCGGCAACGCGAAGATCGGCTACATGCCGCAAACGCGCACGGCGCTCGCGAGCCGCCGCGTGCGCGGCCGCGACTTCGTGGCGATGGCCGCCGACGGCCACCGCTGGGGCCTGCCGCGCGCCGACGCCGCCACGCGCGCCGACGTCGCGCGCGTGCTCGATCTCGTGGGTGCGAGTGCGCTTGCGGATCGCCCGCTTTCGGAGCTCTCGGGCGGCGAGCGCCAGCGCCTGCTGCTCGCGCAATGCCTGCTCGGCGACCCGAAGCTGCTGCTGCTCGACGAGCCGCTCATCAGCCTCGACCCGAATCATCAGCGCGGCGTGGTCGAACTCGTGCGCCGCGTGCAGCGCGAGCTTGGCATCGCGGTGCTGTTCTCCGCGCACGAACTCAATCCGCTGCTCAACGCGCTCGATCGCGTGCTCTATCTCGGCAACGGCGTGGCCGCGCTCGGCAGCGTGGACGAAGTCATCACCGCGCCCGTGCTCTCGCGCCTTTACGGCTCGCCTATCGAAGTGATGCGCATGAAGGGCCGCATCTTCGTGATGTCGGGCGACGTGGAAGTCGAAAAGCACGACCACGAACATGAGCACGACCATGGCCATGACCACGGCGGCCACGGCCACGCGCACGGCCATGGTCACGGCGACAACAACGACAACACACACGGCCACACGCACGATGCTTGAATACGATTTCATGGTGAACGCCTTCGCGGCGTCGGGCATCGTGGCGGTGCTCGCGGGCGTGGTGGGCTATTTCCTCGTGATGCGCGGCCAGACCTTCGCGGGCCACGCGCTGTCGCACGTGGGCTTCACGGGTGCCACGGGCGCCGTACTGCTGGGCGTTTCGCCGATGTGGGGCATGGTGGGCTTCACGCTCGCCGCGGGCGTTTCGATGGGGGCGCTCGGCGAAAAGCTCGCGGGCCGCGATGTGGCGATCGGCGTGATTCTTTCGCTCGCACTCGGTTTCGGCCTGCTGTTTCTGCACTTCTTCACGTCGTATGCCACGCAGGTCACGGCGCTCCTGTTCGGCAACGTGCTGGGCGTGAACCGCGAAACGCTCGGCGTGCTCGCCGCCCTCGCCGTGGCGAGCCTGGCGGCACTGGCCGCCATCATGCGGCCACTGCTGTTCGCCTCGTTGCAGCCCGAACTCGCCGAAGCAAAGGGTGTGTCGCTGCGCGCGGTTTCGATGCTGTTCCTCGCCATCGCCGCGCTCGCGGTGGCCGCGTGCACGCAGATCGTCGGCGTGCTGCTCGTCTTCACGCTGATGGTCGGTCCGGCCGCCGCCGCGCAGAATCTCACCACGCGCCTTTCCACCGGACTCGTTCTGGCCGCGCTGCTCGCGCTCGTGCAAGCGTGGCTCGGCGTCACGCTCGCGTTTTATACCGACTGGCCCACCAGCTTCTGGATCACCGCGCTCGCCGCGCTCGTCTACGGCGCGAGTCTGATCGGGCGTCGCTAGAACGTTACGCACGCAATAAGAAAGGCGTTGCCCCTCGCGGTGGCAACGCCTTTTTTGCTTTTAGGCCTCGTCACGATGCCGGTGGGAACCACGTTCGAACGCGGCCATACAGATCGATGAAGCGCGCATAGCGCTGCGCGAGCGCGGCGTCCTCACGCGGCGACGCCACCTGAGTCGCCGCCGGGGCAAGCGCCGCGAGGTCGCTCATGCGCCAGTGCCCGCAGGCGAGGCCGCCCAGCATCGCGGCGCCGCGCGCCGCTGCGTTCGGGCAGTCGATCGCGTAGAGGTCCGCGTCGAGCGTGTCGGCGAGCAACTGCCGCCAGCGCGCGTCCACGGAGCCGCCGCCCGCGAGTTTGAGCGTCGGCACACTGCGTTCGTTGGCAACGGTGTCCGCAACGTCGCGCGTGCTGCGCACGGCGTCGAGGCCCGCGCGCAATGCGAACGCGACGCCCTCGAACGCCGCGCGCATGAGCGTGCCGCGCGAGTCGCCAAGGGAAGCGCCGAGCCAGCCCCCGCGCGCCGTGGGGTCGAGCCACGGTGAGCGCTCCCCGCTCAAATAAGGCAGGAATGCGAGCGTCGCCGAAGGCGGCACGGCGAACGTGTCCGCGTAGGCCGAAGCCCAGTCGTAGGCCAGCCAGCCGCGCGCCGCTTCGAGGGCCACGCCCACGTTCTGCATGGCGGCCATGGTGTACCAACCGCCCGTGGCCGAGCGGTAGCGATGCAGCCCGCGCCGCGCGGGCGGCTCGCTGCGCGCGGTCACGACGATCTGGCCGCCGGTGCCCGTGGTGAGGAGCGCGTCGCCTTCGTCGGCCAGACCGCTGCCGAACGCGGCGCACGGCGTGTCGCCCGCGCCCGTCGCGAGCACGACGCCCGCGGGCAGTCCGAGCGCATGCGCGGCGGCCGCGCTCAGCGCGCCGCTCGCTTCATGCGATGCGGCCAACGGTGCGAACCACCGCGCCGGCAATCCCAGCCGCTTGATCAGCGCGAAATCCCATGCACCGTCGGGTGCGGCGAGCGCCGTCGCGCACGCGTCCGAGGGATCGGCGTTGATCTCGCCACCGAGCGCCACGCGCAGCCAGTCTTTCGGCTGCAGCGCCCAGCGCGCGGCTTGGGCGACTTGCGGCTCGTGCCGCAGAACCCAGCGCAGCAGCGGCCCCGCCATGCCGGGCGCAACGGGGTTGGGCTGCGGATGCTCGGCTTCGTCGGGCCATGCATCGAGCAGCGCATGCGCGCGCGTGTCGGGCCAGAGCATTGCAGGGCGCAGCGCGCGGCCCGCTTCATCGGTGAGTACGACGCCGTGCATTTGCCCGGAAAAACCGATGGCTCGCACCGCCGCGCGCTCGCTTTCGGGCAGGCGCGCGCAGGCCGTGACGAGTGCGTCCCACCAGCGATCCACGGCGATCTCGGCCCAGCCGGGCTGCGGCGTATCGAGCGCGTAGGCCACGCTCGCGGCGGCGCGCTCGACGCCATCGCCATCGATGATGCCTAGCTTGAGTGAACCAGTGCCGAGGTCGATGCCGAGAAAACGCGTTTGCGATGGGCTCATGGGAAACGGTGCGCGAGATTGTGCGGGGAAGGAAAAGCCATCATACCGGCGCGATGCGCGGTGAGATGCACGGTGCGAAACGTGCGTTAAGCAGGGCTTTCAAACGTGCCTCGAACCCGCGCGCAACACCGCCGATTTCGACGCGAAAAACGCCCATTCGCGGGTTAACCCGGTGGGTGCGCGTGCGATGCAAAATGGCTCACATCCAACATTCGGAATAGAGATCATAACGGCGCGGCCATATGTGACATGACCCGCGCGGCATGGCCGGTCTGCGCTCGATGCCGCCGTACACGTTCGTTAGGTCCGCCGTGCCGCCACGCCCGCGCCGCGTCTCCCACCGCGCGAGAGCGCTCAACCGCCGCAAACAGGGGCGTTCCCGCCTTGCACCGTCACGCGCGCGGTCCGAAACGTGGCCCGGTGAAGCCGTTACGAAACCGCCTCACACGCCCCGCGCACGCTGATCCCACCCTTATGTCGCCTGTTCAGCTCGACGGGTGCATATCGTCCCCGGAAAGCACGGAATAGTCCCCAGCGGTCTTGTTGCATATTTTCTTACCGCATACCTTGGAGGCCATATCCCTAAACGAAGAGACGGAGACAGACGACATGCAAGCCAAGGGCATTGAGGACCAGGCCGCCAAGCGATCTGGCCAGAAGCAGGTGCACCCCTGCGACGAGCGCCTGCCGTTCAGCCAGTTGCTGACACTCGGCATCCAGCACGTGCTCGTGATGTACGCAGGCGCGGTCGCCGTGCCGCTCATCGTCGGCGGCGCGATCGGGCTGCCGAAGGACCAGGTCGCCTTCCTCATCAGCGCCGACCTGTTCGCCTGCGGCATCGCCACGCTGATCCAGACGCTCGGCCTGTGGATCTTCGGCATTCGCCTGCCCGTGATCATGGGCTGCACGTTCGCCTCGGTCGGCCCGATGATCGCCATCGGCACCAATCCGTCGCTCGGTCTGCTCGACATCTTCGGCTCGACCATCGCGGCGGGTGCGATCGGCATCGTGATCGCGCCGATGATCGGCAAGCTGTTGCGCTTCTTCCCGCCAGTGGTGGTGGGCACCGTGATCGCGGTGATCGGCCTCTCGCTCATGGAAGTGGGCATCAACTGGGCCGCCGGCGGCGTGGGCAATCCCGACTACGGCAACCCGATCTACCTCGGACTGTCGCTGCTCGTGCTGATGCTGATCCTGCTCATCAACAAGTTCGGGCGCGGCTTCATCGCCAATATCTCGGTGCTGCTCGGCATTGTCGCGGGCTTTGCCATCGCGCTTGCGCTTGGCCGCGTGAATCTCGAAGGCATGGCTAGCGCGCCGTGGGTCGGCATCGTCATGCCGTTCCACTTCGGCATGCCGAAGTTCCACATCCTGCCGATCGCAACGATGGTGATCGTGATGTTCGTGACCTTCATCGAATCGACGGGCATGTTCCTCGCCGTGGGCGACATGGTCGAGCGCCCCGTCGATCAGGCCACGCTCGTGCGCGGTCTGCGCGTGGACGGCCTCGGCACGATGATCGGCGGCATTTTCAACTCGTTCCCGCATACGTCGTTCTCGCAAAACGTCGGCCTCATCGGCGTGACGGGCGTGAAGAGCCGCTATGTGTGCGCGATGGGCGGCGTGATTCTCGTGCTGCTCGGCCTCTTTCCGAAGATGGCGCAGATGGTCGCCTCGGTGCCCGCCTTCGTGCTGGGCGGCGCGGGCATCGTGATGTTCGGCATGGTGGCGGCGAACGGCATCAAGGTGCTCTCGCGGGTGGACTTCGTGAAGAACCAGCACAACCTCTTCATCGTCGCCGTGAGCGTGGGCTTCGGTCTCGTGCCGGTGGTGTCGCCGCACTTTTTCTCCAAGCTGCCGCCCGCGTTTTCGCCGCTGCTCCATAGCGGCATCCTGCTCGCCTCGGTTTCGGCGGTCGTGCTGAACCTGATCTTCAACGGCGCAAAGAGCGAGAAGGCCGCCGAGCGCGCCATCCGCCGCGCCGGCCACGATCTCGAACGCCATCCCGACGCCGAACAAGCTCCGGATGCGGGCCACGAAATGCCGCGCTCGGCCGCGCATTGAGCTGATCGAATCGAATTGAACGTATTGAGTTGACGCGAGAGGTACCCCGCTCGCAGGTGTTCACCTAGACACACGTGCGGGAGGGGTCTTTTGCTGGTTCGGCGCCATGGGCAACCATGGCGCCTTTTTTTTGCCGCTTTTGCCTTTCTAACGCGCACAGAAAATCGCGCACAAAAAAAACGCCACGGTCTCCCGTGGCGTTCTTGCTTCCTGCTGCGTAAGCGGTAACGCCGCTTACCCCGCCGTCGCCGCCGAAGCCGCCACCGGCGCGCTGGCCGCACCGTAGTCGACCGGCGCATCGGGCTCGCGCGGCGTCTCGCCCGCGTGCTCGATCCAGCCGCCACCCAACGCGCGATACAGATCGACGAGGTTGGTCAGCCGCGCGAGGCGCGCCGTGACGAGCGACTGCTGCGCGGTGTAGAGGCTAGTTTGCGCGGCGAGCACCGGCAGATAGCTGTCCACGCCGTTCCTGTAGCGCAGTTCCGAAAGATCGAGCGAGCGCTGGTTCGCGAAGGTGCTGCGCTCGAGCGCCGCGATCTGCTCGTCGTACGTGCCGCGCGCAGCCAGACCGTCGGCCACTTCGCGGAACGCCGACTGGATCGACTTCTCGTAGCTGGCGATCTCAATGCGCTTCTCAACATTCGCGAGTTGCAGGTTCGCGATGTTCGAGCCGCCTTCGAAGATCGGCAGCGTGACCTGCGGCACGAAACTCCACGCCGCCGTGCCCGCCTTGAAGAGCCCGCCGAGCGACAGGCTTTCGGTGCCGAATGCCGCCGTGAGCGAGATCTTCGGGAAGAACGCCGCACGCGCCGCGCCAATGTTGGCGTTTGCCGCGAGCAGCGTTTCCTCGGCCTGCATGATGTCCGGACGCCGCGTGAGCAGGTCCGACGGCAGTCCTGCCGGAATGTCGTTGAGCAGGGCCTGGCCGTCGAGCGGCAGGCCTTGCGGCAGATCCGCCGGCAGCGGCTCGCCAATCAGCAGCACGAGCGCGTTCTCGGCCTGGGCACGAGCCCGCAGTTGCGCCTGCATGTTGGCCTGCGCGTTCTCGACCACCGTTTGCGCCTGACGCAAATCCAGCTCGGTGCCCGTGCCCGTATCGAACTGCGCCTTCGCGATGTTGTACGAGTCCTGCGCCGTCTTGAGCGTTTCCTGCGTGACCTTCAGCAGGTCGTCGTCGGAGAGCATGGTCAGGTACTGGTCCGCGACTTCCGAAACCAGCGTGATCTCGGCTGCCTTGCGCGCATACGCCGTCGAGAGGTACTGCGCCAACGCCTGGTCCTTCAGGCTGCGGATGCGCCCCCAGAAGTCGATTTCCCACGACGCCTGCACACCCACGTTGTAGACGCTGTACGGGTTGTTCGCCGTGGTCTGCAGATCGCGCGGCACACGCGTGCGCGTGTCCGTCGCAGTACCGTTGATCGCGGGGAACAGTTCGGCGCGCGCGATCTGATACTGCGCGCGCGACGCCTCGACGTTGAGCACCGAGACGCGCAGGTCGCGGTTGTTCTTCAGCGCGATCGCGACGAGTTGCTGCAGTCGCGGATCGACGAAGAACTCGCGCCAGCCGATGTCGGTTGCCGCAGCGCCCTTCGCGCTCGGGGCAGCCTGACCGTTCGCGCCCGCGGCGACCGGCTGCGTCGCGTAGACGCCGCCCTGCGGGAAGCTTTGCGACACCGGTGCTTCGGGCCGGTTGTAGTGCGGCTCCATCGTGCAACCTGCCAGGAGCGCAGCGGCCAACGCTGCGGCGCCCGCTGCAATTACGGATAGTTTATGCATCTCAATGTCCTTCCTTGCCCGGGCCGTCGCCGTTGCTGCCGCCAGTGCCACCTGCGCCACCTGCGCTGCCACCCGTGCCGCCCTGACCGCCGGCGTTGCCGCCGTTGTCGTTGTCATGGTCGTGCGCGTGGTGCTCTTCGTAGTGCTGGAGCGCGACGTCCGCGTCTTCCTTCTCGCCCGCGAACTTCGCGCGAATCACGACGAAGAACATCGGGATCATGAAGATCGCGAGGAACGTGGCCGTGAGCATGCCGCCGATCACGCCCGTGCCGATCGCGTGCTGCGAAGCCGAACCCGCGCCGTTACTGATCGCGAGCGGCAGCACGCCGAGAATGAACGCCAACGACGTCATCAGAATCGGCCGCAGACGCAGTCGCGAAGCTTCGAGCGCTGCCTCGACCGGTCCCATCTTCCCTTCGGCCTGCAGGTCTCGCGCGAACTCCACGATCAGAATCGCGTTCTTCGCCGAAAGACCCACGGTGGTCAACAGACCCACCTGGAAGAACACGTCGTTCTCGAGGCCGCGCAAGGTCACCGCCAGCAGCGCGCCGAGCACGCCGAGCGGCACCACCATGATGACCGCGAACGGAATCGACCAGCTTTCATACAGCGCCGCGAGACACAGGAACACCACGAGGATCGAGATGCCGTACAGAATCGGCGCCTGCGAACCCGACTGGCGTTCCTGATACGACAGGCCCGTCCATTCGTAGCCGATACCCGCGGGCAGCTTCGCCGCGATCTGCTCCATGGCCGTCATGGCCTGGCCGGTCGACTTGCCCTGCCCCGCCTGACCCTGGATTTCCACAGCCGAGATACCGTTGTAGCGCTCGAGCTTCGGCGAACCGAAGGTCCAGCGGCCGCTCGCGACCGAGCCCAGCGGCGCCATGCCCCCCGCACTGTTGCGCACGTACCAGTTGTTCAAGTCTTCCGGCGTCATGCGGAACGGCGCATCGGCCATCACGTACACCTTCTTGATACGGCCGTCCGTATCGAGGAAGTTGTTCACGTAGGACGACGCCCACGCGATCGAGAAGGTCTGGTCGACTGCAGCCGCCGTCACACCGAGCGCCTCGGCCTTTTCACGGTCGATGTCGATCGTGAACTGCGGCGTGTCGTTCAGGCCGTTCGGGCGCACGAGTGCGAGCGTCGGATCCTTCGCCGCCATGCCGAGCAGCATGTTGCGCGCTTCCATCAGCTTCTCGTGACCGAGACCCGCGCGATCCTGCAGTTCGAAGTCGAAGCCCGACGCGGTGCCGAGTTCAGGAATCGAAGGCGGATTCACCGGGAACACCGTCGCGTCCTTGTAGCCCGCGTAGTGCATGAACATGCGCCGCACCAGCGCCTGGACCTTCTGGTCCGCGTGCTGACGCTGCTTGTAGTCCTTCAAGCGCACGAACACGAGACCCGAGTTCTGGCCACGGCCCGCGAAGCTGAAGCCGTTCACCGTGAACACCGACTCGACGATGCTGCCTTCGTCCTTGAGCAGCCAGTTCTGGATGTTGGCGAGCGTGCGCGCCGTCGTTTCCTGGGTCGAGCCCACCGGCGTCTGCACGATCACGAACATCGTGCCCTGGTCTTCATCGGGCAGGAACGACTTCGGCAGGCGCACGAACAGCATGCCAACCGCGACGATCACCGCGAGATAGATGATGAGCCAGCGGCCCGAGCGCTTGATCACGTGGTGAACGCCCGAGTGATATTTGTCGCGGCTCGTCTCGAACGTGCGGTTGAACCAGCCGAAGAAGCCCTTCTTCTCTTCGTGATGACCCTTCGGGATCGGCTTGAGGATGGTCGCGCACAGCGCCGGCGTCAGAATCAGCGCGACGAGCACGGACAGCACCATGGCCGCCACGATCGTGAGCGAGAACTGCCGGTAGATGGCGCCGACCGAGCCGCCCGAGAACGCCACCGGCACGAACACCGCGGAGAGCACGAGCGCCACGCCCACCAGTGCGCCGGTGATCTGGCCCATGGCCTTGCGGGTGGCCTCCTTTGGACCCAGGCCCTCTTCCACCATCACCCGCTCGACGTTCTCCACGACCACGATCGCGTCGTCCACCAGCAGGCCGATGGCGAGCACGAGACCGAACATCGACAGCGTGTTGATGGAGAAGCCCACCGCCGCCATGATCGCGAACGTACCCAGCAGCACCACCGGCACCGCGATCGTCGGAATGAGCGTCGCGCGCAGGTTCTGCAGGAACAGGTACATCACGAGGAACACCAGCACGATGCCTTCCAGCAGCGTCTTGATCACTTCCTCGATCGACAGGCGCACGAACGGCGTCGTGTCGTACGGGTACTTCACGACGAGACCGTGCGGGAAGTACTTCGAGAGGTCGTCGATCTTCTGGCGCACGAGCTTCGCGGTCTGCAGCGCGTTGGCGCCCGTCGCGAGCTGAATACCCAGACCGGCCGTCGGCGAACCGTTGTACTTCGTGTCGAAGTTGTAGTTTTCGCCGCCGAGACCAATACGCGCCACGTCCTTCAGACGCACCTGCGAACCGTCCTGATTCACCTTCAGCAGGATGTTGCCGAACTGCTCAGGCGTTTGCAGCAGCGTCGATTCGGTGATGGTCGCCTGGAACGACTGCCCCGCCACCGCCGGCGTGCCGCCCAGCTGACCGCCCGCGATCTGCACGTTCTGCGCCGTAATCGCGGCTGTGACGTCGCTTGGCGTGAGCTGGAAGTTCGTGAGCTTATGTGGATCGAGCCACACGCGCATTGCGTACTGCGAGCCGAACAGCGTGACCGTACCCACGCCGTCGATACGGCTGATCGGGTCCTTCACGTTCGACGCCACGTAGTTCGCGAGGTCGTACTTGGTCATGCTGCCGTCTTCGGACACGAACGCGAGCACGAGCAGGAAGCTGCTGCTCGACTTCGTCACGCTGATACCGAGCTGCTGCACCACCTGCGGCAGAATCGGCGTGGCGAGCTGCAGCTTGTTCTGCACCTGCACCTGCGCGATGTCCGGATTGGTGCCCGCGGCGAAGGTCAGCGTGATGGTGGCCGTGCCCGAGTCATCGGAAGTCGACGAGATGTACAGCAGGTGGTCGAGACCGCTCATCTGCTGCTCGATGACCTGCGTGACCGTGTTTTCCACCGTCTTGGCCGACGCACCCGGATAGTTCGCACTGATCTGGATGGAAGGCGGCGCGATGGTCGGATACTGCGCGACCGGCAGCGTGAACACCGAGGCCACGCCCGCCAGCATCAGGATGATGGCGATCACCCATGCAAAGATTGGGCGATCAATAAAGAACTTTGCCATGAAGCAGGCTCCCGGTTATTGCGCTGCGGAGGCGGCAGGCGCAGCCGAGGCACCGCTTGCACCCGCTGCGGGCCCGGACGCGGCGCTGGCAGCGTTCGCATTGCCCGAGGCAGTCGCCATGTCGGCCGAAGGCGCGCCCGGCGGCGGCGGCGGCGGCAGTTGCGCCGCGACCGGCTTGACCTGCGCACCCGGCTTGACCTTGTCGGTGCCTTGCACGATCACGCGGTCACCGGCCTGCAGGCCGCTCTCCACGACCCAGTCCTGGCCCTGCGCGCCCGACGTGACGATCGGATGCGGCACGACCTTGTTGTCCTGGTCGACGACGAGCACCGACGCCTGGCCCTTCTGGTCGTGCTGCACGCCAACCTGCGGCACGAGGAACGCATTGTTGTTGATGCCTTCTTCGATGCGCGCGCGCACGAACATGCCCGGCAGCAGCACGCGGTCGGCGTTCGGGAACAGCGCGCGAACCGTCACCGAGCCGGTGGTCTGGTCAACCGTGACGTCGCTGAACTGGAGCTTGCCCTTCTGTGCGTACACGCGGCCGTCTTCGAGCACGAGCGACACCTTCGCGGCGTTCGGGCCATTGGTCGCGAGGCGCCCTTCCTGAATCGCGCGGCGCAGCTTCAGACCGTCGAGACTCGATTGCGTGACGTCGACGTACATCGGGTCGAGTTGCTGAACCGTCGACATGAGCGTCGCGGCGCTCGCCTGCACGTAGGCGCCCGGCGTGACCTGCGAGATGCCGACCTGGCCCGTGACCGGCGAAACGACGTCGGTATAGCCCAGGTTGATCTGCGCCGTATCGACGGCAGCCTTGCCGGAGGCGACGTCCGCTGCCGCCTGGCCCTGCGCGGAAACGGCGTTGTCGTAGTCCTGCTTGCTCACGGCGTTGGCCTGCACCAGCACCTTGTAGCGCGCAACCAGCGCGTTCTGCGTGACGAGGTTGGCCTGGGCCTTCGCGAGCGTGGCCTTGGCGGTGTTCAGCGCAGCGATATAAGGCGCGGGGTCGATCTTGTAGAGCCGCTGACCGGCCTTCACGATCGCGCCTTCAGTGAACTCGCGGCGCAGGACGATGCCGTCGACCCGTGCGCGCACCTGCGCGACGAGGAAGGCACTGGTGCGGCCGGGAAGCTCGGAGACGACCGGCACGGCGGTCGGCTGGACGGTAATGACACCCACTTCGGGGGTTTGCGGCGGCGGCGCCGACTGCTTTTGCCCGCAGGCTGCGAGCACGATGGCAGCCGTCGCGACACTGATTAGGCGGAATGGAACCCGTTCGACGCGCATGGAGCGACCTCTGTCTATAACTGACAATAAAAGCGTGCGGCGTCCTGCAACGAGGAGGACGACCACGCACGCCAGCATCTGGCAAATACCTGACGGATAAACCCGGTACTTCTTTTAGAAAGGCGCGTTCCGGTCTGCACATCCGTCCGGGCGATACTGCTGCGCGCCACCCACGGGGCGTCGCGCATTGGGGTTTCTACGACCACTTGGCCAGTGACGGATATTAACCGGACATCACCACTTGAGGCACCCAGGTGGTGGGGTGCTATTATAGATACATTCGCGAATGAATGTAAAAGGACGTTACATAACCGTTGGACGGCGCTGCAGGTGCGATCCGCGCATCAGATCCATATTACAAATCAATACATTACGGTTCGCACCCCAAATACATTTGTTCACCCGTAACCCTCAGCAACACACTGACTTCAAAACATGGTCCGCCGAACGAAAGAGGAAGCGCTGGAGACGCGCAACCGGATCCTCGACGCCGCCGAACACGTCTTTTACGAGAAGGGCGTGTCGCGCACATCGCTCGCCGACATCGCCCAGACCGCGGGCGTGACGCGCGGCGCGATCTACTGGCATTTCGAGAACAAGGGCGACCTGTTCACGGCCATGTTCGACCGCGTGGTCCTGCCGCTCGACGAACTGAAGGTGGCGTCGACGGACCCCGGCGAGCCCGACCCGCTCGGGCGCATGCGCGATCTTTGCATTTTGTGTCTGCGCAACACGGCAACCGACGTGCGCCGCCGCCGCGTGTTCGAGATCCTGTTCCTGAAGTGCGAGTTCGTCGAGGAGATGGGGCCGGTGATGGCGCGCCATCAGACCGACATGCGCGAGGGTCTCGCGAGCATTGAGCAAGGGCTGCGCAATGCAATATCGAAGGGCCAGTTGCCCGCCGACCTCGACCCCAAGCGCGCCTCGCGCGTGCTCCATTCGTTCATTGGCGGCGCGCTGCGCGACATGGCGATCCTGCCCGACGTGTTCGACGTGGCGAGCAACGCCGAACTGCACGTCGACGCGATGCTCGACGCGCTGCGCTACAGCCAGTCGCTGCGCACGGGCGCGAGCGAATCGAACACCTGAATCCTCCTACGCGCACAGCGCCCGGATCGATCAAGGCGGCCCGCTGACGAGGCCGCCTTTTTCTTGCTCACTCAGGCCGGCACGCGATTCGCGCGGGCCCGCTGATTCGATGCGTAGATGTTGTCGCGCGCGAGCGGCACGCCTGCCTTGACGGCGGCAAGCCAGGCATCCGTGGTCACGACCGCCGCGAAGCGCGTGTGCATCACCACGCTGAACACGCGGTGAATGTCCTCGGCGCTAACCGTTCCCGCCTCGTTCGCATACGGCACCGAACCCGTCGCATCGGCGAGAAATTCCACGGCGAGACCCGCGTGGGTCGCCTCGAACACCGTCGAGGCGTCGCAGTTGTGCGTCATGTAGCCGGCCACCGTGAGCGTGTCGATGCCACGTTCAGCGAGCCACGCTTTCAGATCGGTGCCTGCGAAGGCGCTCGGCAGCGATTTTTCGACGTGGTGATCGCGCTCGCGCGAAGCCACGACCGGATGCAGCTCGGCGCCCACGCTGCCGCGCGCGAAGAGCGGCGAGTCCGCCGGAGCGAGATTCTGCACCACCACGATGGGCACGCCTGCCGCGCGCGCGGCGTCCATCGCGCGGCCGATATTGGCGAGCGACGTTTCGACGGGGGGAAATTCGATCGGCAGATCGCCGCTGACATATTCGTTCTGCACGTCGATGACGACGAGCGCCCGGCGCGGATTCGCGGACATGGCCATGCCTCCTGGGGTTAAAAGAAACCGACCGGTCCGAAGACGCAAAGTCGATGGCGCGATTGTGGCGCTGAGCCCGCTCACGCGACAGTGGCCCGAATGACAACTTTCGCTAGAATCGGGCCATTCATCTTCGGGGCTCGCCATGGCCACTGCTGCTCGTCAGACTCCTTCGCCCGCCCCGCTGCGCGTCGCCGTGATCGCCTTCGACCGCATCAGCCCGTTTCATCTTTCCGTGCCTTGCGTCGTGTTCGGCGAGGACCGCAGCGAAGGCGGCGTGCCGCCGTTCGAACTTGCCGTTTGCGCGGCGGAGCCCGGCACGCTCACGACCACGGCGGGCTTCACGATCGGCGCGCCGCAGGGGCTCGAGGGGCTGCGCGGCGCGGACGTGATCGTCGTGCCGAGCTGGCGCGACACCCACGAAGCGCCGAGCGCCGCGCTTTGCGAGGCGCTGCGCGAAGCGCACGCGAGCGGCGCGATCCTCGTCGGACTTTGCCTCGGCGCTTATGTGCTCGCGCATGCGGGCCTGCTGGACGACCGGCCAGGCACCACACACTGGGCCGCCGCCGACGATTTCGCGCAACGCTTTCCGGCCGTGCGCTTCGATCCCGGCGTGCTTTATATCGACGACGGCGACCTGCTCACCTCGGCGGGCACGGCGGCGGGACTCGACTGCTGCCTGCATCTCATGCGGCGCCTGTGCGGCTCGAACGCCGCGAACTATGTGGCCCGCCGGCTCGTCGTGCCGCCGCATCGCCAGGGCAACCAGGCGCAGTACGTGCAGCAGCCACTCGCGGCGGCCGGGCGCGGCGACCGTCTGCCGGGCCTGCTCGACTGGATTCGCGCCCACCTCGACGCGCCCCACACACTCGACTCGCTCGCGCAGCGTGCGCTAATGAGCCGGCGCACGTTCACGCGCCAGTTCCGTTTGACGACGGGATCCACAGTGAGCGCCTGGCTGCTCGGCGAGCGCCTCTCACGCGCGCAGCAATTGCTCGAAAGCACCGATCATCCGATCGACGCGATCGCCCAGCGCGCGGGCTTCGGCTCGGCCGCATCGCTGCGTCAGCATTTCGTGGAGGCGTTCAGGATTTCGCCGTCGGCGTGGCGGCGGGAGTTTCGGGGGGATTGAGCGATTCGAGGGGCGGCGCGATGGGAGTGCAACTCGGGCGCGCCGCCCGCCGCCAGATTCAGGTCGCGGTAAACCAGCGCGCCGCATAAAGCAGCAACGCGACGAAAAAGATCATCGCTGCCCACGCCCAGTAGGGCATGGCATGCGGCGGCGGCTCATGATGCAGCGTGCTTGCCGCACGCCCCGAGAGCGTCCCGCCCGCATGGTGCTGAGGCAGGATATGCGCGCGCCTCGCGAGCCCCGCGAGGTTGATCGGCCGCAGGAACACGTGTTGCCGGCGCGGCTGCTCGCCCGCCACGCGGTTGGGCGCCCGGCCGTGCTTGGCCGCGACCACGGCGCAGAACTCCGTGAAGAAGTCGTCGGCGAGTTCGTGCAGGGCGTTTTCGATCTGCCGCGGCGGTAGCTCGGAAAGCGGCCCCGTGAGCGTGGCCCACACCGAATAGTCGATCCGTGTGCTCACGTCCTTGCCCGTACCCGGCTCCTTCGCCGTGGCGCGCTCTTCCGGGCGCAACGCGACGTCGATCTGTCCGCGCAGCGAGCCGATGCCGTCCGCGCGGGCCCGAAAACTCAGCACGCGCCGCGGCGTGAGCGGCACTTGCGCCGTGTCATTGGCAATGTGAGCACGCACTTCGTAACGTGCGCGCAGCGGCCCGAGCGGCACCGTGAGCGTGATCGCGTATTCGCCGGGGCCGAGCCGCCGGAAGGACTCGCAATGCTCCATGCTCGCGCGCACGAGCGCCACGTCCTGCAACGCCGCCCAGACGGCGTCGGGCTCGAGCGGAATTCTCAGCGCATCTTTCAGTTCCATGGCGGCTCCCCCTTTGCAAGCTACCGGGCCAGGTCAAGAGGTCTGGTCGATCCGGTCCACGCGAGTCGCGTAAAACGCCAGATAACCCTTGATGCCGCGCGCGTCGTCCAGCGGCGCTTCGTAGCTCCAGGCCGCCTCTTCGACGCGCCCGTCTTCGGTACGCAAATGGAAATACGTCGCCTCGCCCTTGAACGGGCAATGCGAGCTGTGTCCGGAGCGTTCGAGTCGCGCCATGTTCACATCGGCGCGCGGAAAGTAGTAGACGTCGGGGTAGCCGGTTTCGCAAAGGGTGATGGCGTGCAGTGTGTCGGCAATGGTGATGCCGCCATGAATCACGCGCACGCGGTGACGGTTCGCGACGAGGTCGATGCGATGGGCCGCATCCGGTTCGACCGCCATGTTCGGCTCCCCTGTTGGTAGGCGGCGCCTGCGTGGCGCCCCGCCTCGGCTTCATTATCGGCCAAACTCGGTGAGGCTGCGTGAATCTTATGTGCGGCGCGCGTGCGGCAGCGCCCCAACGCGCGCCTGTACCCTGCCCGGCTTACCAGATGAAAGCCGCCCTCGCGCTGCCGTTCGAGCCCACCGTCACGGCGCTCGTCTTGTCGACGCCCGCATGGCTCACATGCACGCTGTAGCGCCCCGGACGCACCCTGACGAGCATATAAGGCCCGCGGGAAGTCGTATCGAGCACGCTCGCGCCATGCGAGTCGGTGATCTGCACGCGCACGTCCGCGACATACTCGCCGCTGCGCTGGGTGAAGCGCAACGCAAGCGGCCATTGGCGCTCGGCGCCAAGCAGCGCCTTCGATTCGTCGAGACCCACGCCGCCGGAGACGTACGATACGTCGCCCTGCTGCTGGACTTGCGGCATGCCGCCGCCGTTGGTGTTGCCGGCGCTCGTGTTGTCGGTGGTCGTGCCGCCGACCGTGCCCGACGCCTCGGCTTGCTGGGCCGCCGCGCCGCCCGCGTAGCCAAACGCCAGGGTGGCCGCGAGGATCGTCGCGTAAGCGGTGGCATGGACGGGGCGCGAGTTGTGGAAACGCTTCATCGATCGCTCCTTTCAGGTTGTCCGATGTAACGCTTGCGCAAGGCGCATGCCCGATGCATACCCGGCGGCGGGCACAGGCATTTTCCGGGCGCCCAAAAACGCCGCTGCCGCCGTGGCCAAAGGCCAACGGCGGCAGCGCGGGAACAACGTCATGAAACCTGCTCTCGCCGCGAATCCGGCGCACGGAGCCGGATTCGCGGCAGCAGGGATCAGCCGAGATCGACGGGCACGAAAATCTGTGCGTCGTCTCGCTGGATCAGGAGCGCAATGCTGTTGCCAGCTTTCGAAACCATTTGCTTGAGTTGATCGGCGCTCGTCACCGGGCGGCCATTCACGGCGAGAATCACGTCGCCGGGCTGCACGCCCGCGTTTTCGGCGGCGCCGCCCGACTGCTCGACGAGCAGGCCGTGATCGAGCGAGCCGTTGCTCTTCTCTTCCGGCGTGAGCGGGCGCACCGCGACTCCGAGGCGTCCCTGCATCTGCGCTTGCGGTGCGTCGTTCGACGCGACCTTCGCGTCGCCGAGCGCGCCGATGGTCGCCGTGAGGTCCTTCGTGCTCTTGTCGCGCCACACCTGCACATCGGCCTTCGTGCCCGGCTTCATGCCCGCGATGAGCGCCGGCAGATCCGACGAATCGTCCACCGACTGGCCGTTCACGGACAGGATCACGTCGCCGGGCTTCAGGCCTGCCTTCGCAGCCGGACCGCTCGCGTCGACCGAACTGACCAGCGCGCCGCGCGGCTTGTCCATGCCGAACGAGTTGGCAAGCGTCTGGTTCATCGACTGCACCGCTACACCGAGACGCCCACGGCTCACGTGGCCGGTCTTGACGAGTTCGTCCTTGACCTTGATCGCCTCGTTGATCGGGATTGCGAACGAAAGGCCCTGGAAGCCGCCCGTCTGCGAGTAGATCATCGAGTTGATGCCGATTACTTCGCCCTGCAGATTAAACAGCGGGCCACCCGAATTGCCGGGGTTGACCGGGACATCCGTCTGGATGAACGGCGTGTAGTTCTCGTCAGGCAGCGAGCGCGACTTCGCGCTGATGATGCCCGAGGTCACGGTGTTGTCGAAGCCATACGGCGAGCCGATCGCCACCACCCACTGGCCAACCTTGCTCTGGCGCGGGTCGCCGATCTTCACGGTCGGCAGATCCTTGGCGTCGATCTTGAGCACGGCGACGTCCGACTGCTTGTCCGCGCCCACGACCTTCGCCTTGTATTCGCGCTTGTCGGTGAGCTTCACGGTCACGACGTTGGCGCCGTCCACGACGTGCGCGTTCGTGAGGATGTAGCCGTCGGCGCTGACGATGAAGCCCGAGCCGAGGCTCGCGCTCGGCTGGTCCGCCTGCGGGCCGTTGTCGCCGCCGCCCATGCCAGGCGCACCGCCATAGAAGTGCTTGAAGAACTGGTAGAACGGATCGCTCGGATCGATCGGCAGTTGCTGCGGGCCGCTGCCGCCACCGCGCAGCGCCGTTTGCTTCACGACGTGCTTCGCGCTGATG
Source organism: Paraburkholderia sp. J7 (assembly GCF_905220155.1). Classification (NCBI taxonomy): domain Bacteria; kingdom Pseudomonadati; phylum Pseudomonadota; class Betaproteobacteria; order Burkholderiales; family Burkholderiaceae; genus Paraburkholderia; species Paraburkholderia sp. J7. The sequence goes on from NZ_CAJMYZ010000013.1 coordinate 125,613, forward strand.
TTGACCACTGCGGGCCCGTAGGTTTCCACGAGACCCGAGAAGTCGGGAACGCCGGTCTTGGCGGCCGCTTCGGCGGGCATCATCGCCGCGGCCTGCGCCTGCGAAATCACCTGCGGGGCAGGCAGATCACGGTGCCCTGCTACGTAGCCCGCCGACAACGCGACGACCACGGCGGCTGCCACGGCACTGCGGGAAAGAACTTTTGTATTCATTGCGGACTCCTTGCGCGGGGTACTCATCACGACGTACGAAGAGTAAGCCGTGTCTCTTAAAGGAGTCTTAAGTACGCAGAAATCGCAATAATCGCGCAAACGCCCGCGTGGCGGGCATTTGCGGCTAACGAAAGCTCAGAACCGCACGTCCACGAGCAGGCCGCCAGCGGGCGAATCGCCGAGCGTGATGGTCGCGTCGTGCTGATCCGCGATGCGCCGCACGATAGCGAGCCCGAGGCCCGTGCCGGCGATATCGGTGCGCGCGCGGTTCACGCCCGCGCCCACGCGATAAAAGCGATCGAACACGCGCGCGCGTTCGTCCTCGGGGATGCCCGGTCCGCTGTCCGCGATGCGCACGCGCGCATGACCGTCCACGATGGCGAGGCTCACGTCCACGCGGCCGCCAGCAGGCGTGTATTTGGTGGCGTTGTCGAGCAGGTTGTTGAGCATCACGCGCAGTGCATCGGCGTCGCCATGCACGCTCGCTGCCACACTTTCCTCGATGCCGAGATCGACGCCACGCTGCTGCGCAAGCGGCGCATAGTTGAGCACGCAATCATCGAGCAGTGCATGCAGGTCGACGCTCCGTGCACGCGCATGACCGTCGGGTTCGGAACGCGCAAGCGCGAGCAGTTGCTCGGCAAGACGCGTGGCGCGCGTCACACCCGCTTGCAGGTCGGAGAGCGCTTCGCGCCGCGTTTCATCGTCCTTTGCGCGCGCAACGAGTTGCGCCTGGATCTGCACGGCCGCGAGCGGCGTGCGCAATTCGTGCGCGGCATCGGCAACGAAGGCCTTTTGCGTGTCGATGGCTTGCGCGAGGCGCTCGAGCAGCGCGTTCAACGCATGCACGAGCGGCGTGACTTCGCGCGGCAGACGCTCTTCGGGCAACGGGTCGAGCGCTTCGGGGTGGCGCGTGTCGAGCGCGAGCGCAACGCGCGAGAGCGGCCTGAGCCCGCGCCCCACCACGATCCAGACGGCGGCGCCGAGAAACGGCAGCACCACGATGAGCGGCCAGAGCGTGCGCAAGGCGACGTTCGCGGCGAGCCGGTTGCGCACGGAAACGGGCTGCGCGAGCTGCACGACATTGTCGCCGACGATGGCGCCGTACACGCGCCAGTCGCCACGATCGGTGCGCTCCGTCGAAAAGCCGAGTTCCGCGCGCGGCGCGAGCGGCGCGCGCGGATGCGAGTAGTACATGAGCACGCCATTGCGATTCCAGATCTGCAGCACGATGCCTTCGTCGCCGGTATCGCGCGAACTGAGGATCTCGTTGAATGGCTCGGAGGGCAGCGCCTCGGCGATTTCCTGCAGCTGGTAGTCGAACAGCTCGTTGGCCTCGGCGAGCGCCTGGCGATAGATCAGCCAGCCCGCGAGCCCCACGCCCGCGACCACGATCGCGAGCAGCCAGAACAGCAGTTGTCGTCGGATGGAACTCATCGGCTAAGTGGGTCTCCCTGTCGATCCGGAGTTAGCGCTTTAGCTGTCGGCCGGAGTGGGTGCTTCAGCATCGACTCCGGCCCCATGCAAAGCACTGACTCCGGTCCCATGCAAGGCTGCACGCGTCATGCGTCCTTGGCGATCATGTAGCCGAGGCCGCGCACGTTGCGGATCAGATCGGCCCCGAGCTTCTTGCGCAGCGCGTGGATATAAACCTCGACGGTATTGCTGCCGATCTCCTCGCCCCAGCCGTACATCTTCTCTTCGAGCTGGGTTTTCGAGAGCACCGCGCCCGGACGCGCGAGCAGTGCTTCGAGCAGCGCGAATTCGCGCGCCGAGAGCGCAACGGGCGAGCCGTCCTGCGTGACCTGGTGCGAGGCCGGATCGAGCGTGATCGAGCCGTGGCGGATGGTCGAGTCGCTGCGGCCCGACTGGCGGCGGATCAGCGCGCGCATGCGCGCGCCCAGTTCGTCGAGATCGAACGGCTTGATGAGGTAGTCGTCCGCGCCCGCGTCGAGACCCTTCACGCGGTCGGCCACGGCGTCGCGCGCGGTGAGGATCAGCACGGGCAGCGCCGCGCCGCGCGCGCGCAGTGTGCGCAGCACGTCGAGGCCGTCACGGCGGGGCAATCCGAGATCGAGCAGCATGAGATCGTAGGAATCCGCGCTCGCGGCCGAGAGGGCGGCGTCGCCGTCCTCGACCCAGTCGACCGCAAAGCCTTCGCCGCGCAGCGCCTTACGCACGCCTTCGGCGATCATGCGGTCATCTTCGACTAGCAGTATGCGCATTGTAGTGTTGGCCGCGCGGCGACGGCGCGTCGCGCAGCGTGAATGGATGACAGATGCGTGCATTCTAGCGCCTGAACAGGGGCGCGGCGCCGCTGCGGCGCGTAGCCGGTCGCGATGCATTGGCGCGCGTCGCGGGCGGTGTTTGAACCACGCCACGCAATGTGCGACGTTTTCTCGCCTGCAATGCGCGCACGCGGCGCGAGGTCTTTACAATGTGCGCTTTTGCGGCGCTTCACTCGTGATTCGGCCGCGATGCGCGCGAGCCGGCTTCGTGCAACGCTCACGCTAGCGCATCGCGCATGCACCACGAATCACACGCTGCCCTAATTTTCGCGCCCGCGCGCAGCACCGGCGAGTCCCCGCTTTCCGTGCGCCACGCCCGGCCCATGCACTGCCCCCGCACTCGCCCGAACGCTTTTCATGCTGCCCGCTTCGCTGTCCCGCCTACGCTCGTTGTTCAGACTGCCTGCCTCGCGCACAGACCGCACGCATTTCGCCGCCGCCACACCGCGCCAGCCTAAACCGCTCGCCCTCGCATTGGCCTGCGCCACGCTCGCCGCGAGCTTCGCCGCCGCGCCCGCCGCGTACGCGCAGCCCGAAGGCGCGCGCGTGCCCACGGTCAACGTGACCACCGTGCTGCCGCCCACCGTGATGGCGGGCCTCGAACGCGCGCACGTGCCGCTCTCGTCGGTGAGCGTGGTGATCGAAAAGGTTGGCGACCGCCAGCCCAGCGTCGCCGTGAACGCCGGCCAGCCCATGATGCCCGCCTCGACGATGAAGCTCGTCACGACGTGGAGCGGCCTCGCGATGCTCGGTCCCGACTATCGCTGGAAAACGAGCGCCTACACCGACGGCGAAATCGATGCGAGCGGCACGCTGCACGGCAATCTCTATATCAAGGGCACCGGAGACCCGAAGCTCGTGCCCGAAGAGCTGATCGACCTCGTGCAGAAGATTCGCGCGGCGGGTGTCGCGCGCATCGACGGCGCGCTCGTGCTCGACAAGAGCGAATTCGATCCGTCCACGCGCGACCTGCCCTCGTTCGACGGCGACGATAGCGCGCCCTACAACGTCGGCCCCGATCCGCTGATGTACGCATTCAAGGCGGTCTCGTTCACGTTCTCGCCCTCGCGCGAGGGCGTATCGATCGACGTGGTGCCGCCCGTTGCGCAGTGGCAGATCGACAACCAGATTCGCGGGCGCGCCGGCGCATGCGGCGGCATGCTGCCGAGCCCGCAGGTTTCGCCCGGCGGCAATGGTGTCGTCACCGCGAGCTTCGCGGGCAGCTACGCCATGCGCTGCGGCGAGCGCACGCTCAACATGGCCGCGCCCGTGGACCACAGCACGTTCTTCGCGGACGGGTTCCTCGCGCTCTGGCAACAAACCGCGCAACAATCCGCGCAACAAACCGGGCAGCAAATCGGGCAGCAAGCGGGCGGCAGCCTGTTCGCCACGCCCGCTGGCACGGTGCGCGAAGGCGTCGTGCCGCCACGCGCGCGTCTGCTCGCCGTGCACCAGAGCCCGCCGCTCGCGGACGTCGTGCACGACATCAACAAGTTCAGCAACAACGTGATGGCGCGCAATCTGTTCCTCACACTCGGCGCGGTTGCTGCCAAACCGCCTTCAACCACGGCCAAGGCTGCCACGGCCGTCAACGCGTTCTTGCGGCGCAGCGGCCTGAACATGCCCGAACTCGTGCTCGACAATGGCTGCGGCCTCTCGCGCGAAGAGCACATCAGCGCGCTCTCGCTCGCGAATCTGCTGCAGAACGCGAACGCGAGCCCGGTCGCGCAGGTGTTCATCGACTCGCTGCCGATCGTCGGCGTGGACGGCACGATGCGCAACCGCCTCACCAACGCGGGCGTGGAAGGCAACGCGCACATCAAGACGGGCACCCTGCGCGACGTACGCGCGATTGCCGGTTACGTGGCGGCCGAAAACGGCGAGAGCTGGATCGTGGTGAGCCTCATCAACGATCCGCGCGCCGAGGCCGCACGCGCCGCGCACGATGCGCTGCTCGAGTGGGTCTACAAGGGCATGCCCGAAGAGAAGCCGGTGTACGTCGAGCCGCATCCCAAGCGCGCGGCGAAGGCGTCGAAGGTCGCGAAAGCGTCGCACAAGGCTCCGGCCGGTCGGCGCGGCGCGCATTGATGCGGCGCTCAGCGCACGCAATTTGCGCGGGGCGTGGCCACTGAGTGCACGCTGAGCGCACGCCGCGGACCTGTCCCCGCGTACCTTGTCCGAGCCCGACGCCCTGCGCCGGGCTCGAAGTTTTCCTCTAGCAAAGCGCCGCCCGTCCTGGGCGCGAGGCGTGTACCCTGACGGGCAAAGGCCGAAGGCGCGTCACAAAAATCTGTCAAACGCGTACGGCAATCGAGCCGCGCGCGCACAAGAACGCGCATCAACGCTGCCGAAAAGACACGAGACTACAACCGCCGCGCTGCCCGCCAGCGCCGCCCACGGGACAAGGAGGACGACGTTCGTGCAGTTCGACGCGCAATGGCTGCTGCTCGCCCTCGCTCCCGTGTTTCTCGCCTGCATCGGCTGGGAAGCGTGGTACCTCTCCCGCACGCGGCCCCGTGCTGCATCGAACGACACCCCCGACAGCGCCCGCTACGCGTGGCCCGATACGCTGTGCAACGCCGCGCTCGCGCTCATGCACCAGGGCGCCGACAAACTGGCGTGGCTTGTTGCGGTCCCCGTCTATGCCTATGTCTACCGGCACTTCCGGCTCGTTTCGTGGCAGCCCGGCCTCGTCGCATGGTTCGCGCTCTTTGTCGCGCAGGACCTGCTCTACTACGTCTTTCACCGCGCGAGCCATCGCGTGCGCTGGCTCTGGGCCGCGCACGTCGTCCACCATTCGTCGGAACGCCTGAACCTGTCGACGGCGTTTCGCCAGAGCCTCATGTATCCCGTTGCGGGCATGTGGGTGTTCTGGATTCCGCTCGCCATGCTCGGCTTCACACCGGAGCAGATCGTCGCGATCGTGCTCGTCAATCTCGCGTTCCAGTTCTTCGTGCACACGCAAGCGATAGGTCAGCCAGGCAAGCTCGGCTGGCTCGAATACGTGTTCAACACGCCGTCAATGCATCGCGTTCACCACGCGCGCAACGCGCGGTACATCGATCGCAATTACGCCGGCGTGCTCGCGATCTGGGACCGCATGTTCGGCAGCTACGTCGAGGAAGACGCCCACGACGCGCCCGACTACGGCATCGTCAAGCCGCTCGCGTCATGCAATCCGCTCAAGGCGACGTTTCACGAATGGCTCGCGATGGCGCGGGACTTCGCGCGCATGCCCGACTGGCGTGCGCGCGCAGCCGCCCTGTTCGCGCCGCCGGATTGGTGCGAGCGCCACGACGCGCTGCGTCTTGCAACCGTCATATCGGCAACTTTGGCGACGGCGGGAACACCGCGCGGCGTGCCGGAAAACAACACCGAGGGTGAGTTCGGGTCGCGCAGTGGCTGAGAGATTGCGTAGTCTGTCGGCCTTGGCCCTCACCTGGAAGCAGCATGCAGGGGGTGCATGCAAGGCCGACTAACGAAAACAACATCGACAACGGGTGCACGCGCCGCGAGCCCCCGTTGCATGAGTAGGCAGGCATGGCATCAAAGGCCACACACAGAGGAGATGAAGTGAATATGAAGCATCAAGGACCGAGACACCGTACGCTGTTGCGCGCCACCCAGATCGCTGTTGCGAGCGCCGCCTTTGCGCTGCTCGCCGCCTGCGGTGGCAGCAGCGGAGGGGGCAACAACAATGCAAGCACGCCGCCGCCGTCGGGCGTCAACTTGCAGGTGGTGGCGTTCGGCACGAGCTTGACCGACGCGGGCACGTATTCGGAGCAGATTCTGCCGGGCTTCGGCGGCGGCCGCTTCACGACCAACCCGGGCGAAGTCTGGGCGCAGCATGTCTCCGAGTACTTCGGCAACACGCTTTCGCCGGCCTTCGAAGGCGGCTTCGGTCTGCCGCTCACGGCAACGGGCGGGCTCGACTACGCGCAAGGCGGCGCGCTGGTGACGGGTGGCGGCGTGGCGAATACCAGCGCGGTGATCGCCGCTGCGAGCGAGCAACCCGTCGATTGGCAAGTTCAGCAGTATCTGGCGCAGCACGGCAGCTTCAACGCGGGTCAACTCGTGCTCGTGGAAGGCGGCGCGAATGAAATCCTGAACCTGCTGGACGTGCCGACTGGCGGCGGCCAGACGAACCTGGCCCTGTTCGGCGCCGCACTCGCCGCGAACAATTTCACGACCGCGGTCGCCACGCAAGGCACTGCCGCTGTCACGGCCCTGATGGGCAAAGGCTTCACACAGGCGCAGGCTACGGCGCTCGTACCCGCGTACGTCGCGCTTGGGCTCGTGCAGGGCAATCAGGCCGCCTTTACGTCGATCACCCCGGTCCTGACAGCAGCGGCCACTTTGGGCGCGATCGTCCATTCGGAAATCGTTCCCGGCAATCCGAAGATCGCTGTCGCCACGGTGCCTGACATCGGCAAGACGCCTGCCGCGCTGAAGGCCGACGCGGCCATCGGTGCAACGCCCGGCTCCGCGAGCTCGGCTGACCAGGCGCTCTCGCTCATTTCGGCGATGTACAACCTGACTCTGATCACAGCGACCGCGGCCGACGTGCAAGCGAAGAAGGTCGTGCTGGTCGATACGTTCTCTTGGCTCGACCAGTCGGTCCAGAACGCAGCAAGCCTCGGCTTCACCGTGACGAATACGGACACGGCCTGCAACCTTACGGCCATGGCGACCAGCGCGACCAACTATGCGCTCGCCAACCCGCAGGCAACGCTCGGGCTGAACCCGGCCACGACGCCGCAAGCCACCATCAACGCCTACGCGCAGGCATACGGTCAGAGCTTCGGCAGCTCGCTGTTCTGCTCGCCGCAAACGCTGACGACGGCCAACGCGCCTACGACCTACATGTTCGCGGATCTCGTGCACCCGACCACGGCACTGCACCAGCAATTCGCGACGTTCGCCGAAACGCAGCTGGCTGCTGCAGGCATCGGCAAGGCGCCGTGATCAACCTCGTTTGAGCCTCGCGCACCGGATCTTCCGGTGCAAGAAAAAACACCCCACGGACCGTCAGGTTCGTGGGGTGTTTCTCATTGAACGCGGGCAAACGTGCTGAGCCCTACTGCTGCGCCTCGAACGCCGCCGCTGCCCGCCCCAACCGGTCATTGACCGCGATCCATTCGATCGTCTCGGGCAGCTTCTCGATGAGAATGCGCGAGACATTCGCCCGATCGAGCGCGCGCAGCAAGCCGTACAGCTCACGCGCATATTCCTGCGGCTCTTCCGGCGCGGCGACGAAGTGCACGCCTGGCGCTTGCGCCCATGCACCCGCGCGCGAAGCGCGCGCCACCAGCGCCACCGATTCGCCGGCATCGCGCGCGGCTGCGAGCAACGGCTCCAGCGCCTCGAAAGGCAGCAGCGCGAGCGGCGTGCGCGGCGCGTAATGCGCCTTGAGCGTGCCCGAGGCGCGCGGCGCCGTGGCGTCCGAACCGTCGGGCAAGCGTGGCGCCTCGCCCAGCACACGGGCGATATCGTGCGGCGTCACGTGGCCGGGCCGCAGCAACGCGGGAAAGCCGCGCGAGAGATCGAGAATCGTCGATTCGATCCCCACGTCGCATGCGCCGCCATCGAGCACATGCACGGCCGCGCCAAATTCGTCGCGCACGTGCTGCGCGGTGGTCGGACTCACGTGGCCGAAGCGGTTCGCCGAAGGCGCCGCCACGCCGCCATGCCCCCCGCGGCGCGCAGAAAACGCCGCCAGCAGCTGCTGCGCAACCGGATGCGACGGGCAGCGCAGCCCCACCGAGTCCTGGCCGCCGCTCACGGCGTCGGGAATGCGTTCGTGGCGTTTGACGATGAGCGTAAGCGGGCCGGGCCAGAAGGCATCGACGAGTTTTTGCGCCGCCTCGGGCCACTGCGCCGCCCAGTACGTCGGATCGCCGCCGGGCGGCAGATGCACGATAACCGGGTGGTTCGCCGGCCGGCCCTTGGCTGCGTAGATACGCGCAACGGCTTCAGGGTTCGAAGCGTCGCCGCCCAGGCCGTAGACAGTCTCCGTCGGGAACGCGACCAGTTCGCCCGCGTCGAGCAGCGCGGCGGCCGCTTCGATATCGGCGTCGGTCAAATTCGGCGTGCCTTCGTGCGGCCCTTTCTGCTGGTCAGACATGGCATTTCTCAACTTCGAGCCCAACCTCAGCTCGTGGCGATGTGCAGCAGGCGCGCGCAGTCGCGTGCGGCCGCACGCGCTTCGTCGAGCGTCGGCGCGGTGAAGTTCACGTGGCCCATCTTGCGGCCCGCGCGCGCTTCTTCCTTGCCGTACAGATGCAGGCGCGCGGCCGGCATCGCGGCCACCTGGTCCCACGGCGGCGTGACCGGCGCGGCGCCCTTCTGCGGCTTCGCCTCGCCCACGGCGCAGGGGAACCACACGTCGCCGAGAATGTTGAGCATCACGGCCGGCGAGTGCTGGCGCGTGTCGCCGAGCGGCATGGCCGTCATGGCGCGCACCTGCTGCTCGAACTGGCTCGTGGCGCATGCATCGGTCGTGTAGTGGCCGGAGTTGTGCGGGCGCGGCGCCATTTCGTTGGCGACGAGCGAGCCGTCTTCGAGGATGAAGAACTCCACGCACAGTACACCGACATAGCCTAGCTTCGCCGCGATCTGGATCGCGGCCTGCTGGGCCTGCTGCACGAGCGCGGGGCTCGCGTCCGGTGCCGGCACGATGGTGTGCGACAGCACGCCGTTGCGGTGCGTGTTCTGCGCGAGCGGATACACCACGGCCGCGCCGTTCGTGCCGCGTGCGATCAGCGCGCTCACCTCGAACTTCAGCGGCAGGCGCTTTTCCAGCACGCACGGCACGCCGCCGAGCGACGCATGCGCCTCGCGCACCTCCTCGGCGTTGCCCACGCGAATCTGGCCTTTGCCGTCGTAGCCCATGCGCGCGGTCTTGAGAATGCCCGGCAGCACGGCGGCGAGCGCCTTGTCGTCGATGCCGGCAAGCGCCTGCGACGACTCGATTACCACGTGCGGCGCGACCGGCACGCCGGCCGCCGCGATAAAGCGTTTCTCGGCGATGCGGTCCTGCGCCACGGCAACGCAGCGCCCGGCCGGGCTCACGAAGGTCGACTTCGCGAGCGCATCGAGGCTCGCCGCGGGCACGTTCTCGAACTCGGTCGAGACGGCCGCGCACAGGCGCGCGAGTTCGGTGAGCGCGGCTTCGTCGTCGTAGGCGGCGCAGATATGGCGGTCGGCCACGGTGCCCGCGGGGCTCGTCGCGTCGGGATCGAGCACGGCGACGCGGTAGCCCATCGCCTGCGCGGCAAAGCAGAACATGCGGCCGAGCTGGCCGCCACCCACCATGCCCAGCCAGGCGCCGGGCAGGATCGGTGAAACCGGAGAGTTGTCAGGAGTCATCTTCGTGGTCGGCCGCGGGGTGGCCGCGGCGCGTGGGGCGATCAAAGCGGAACGATCAAAGCGGGGGCAGCACCATGGCGTGCGCCGCTTCGTTCTGGCGCACGCGGAACGCCGCGAGCTTGTTCGCATATTCGGCGTTCGTGACGCTCAGGATCGAGACGGCAAAGAGCGCCGCATTGGCCGCGCCCGCCTCGCCGATGGCGAAGGTCGCAACCGGCACGCCCTTGGGCATCTGCACGATCGAATGGAGCGAATCCACGCCCTTCAGGTACTTGCTGACCGCCGGCACGCCGAGCACGGGCACCGTGGTCTTGGCCGCCAGCATGCCCGGCAGATGCGCCGCGCCGCCAGCGCCCGCGATGATCGCGCGCAGGCCGCGCTCGCGCGCTTTTTCCGCGTACTCGAACATCTCGTCGGGCATGCGGTGCGCCGAGACCACCTTGGCCTCGTACGCGACGCCGAACTCCTGCAGGATCGCGACCGCGTGCTTCATCGTGTCCCAGTCGGAGCTGGAGCCCATCAACACGCCGACGAGCGGCGCCGCGTGCTGGTGAGCCGTCTGAACTTCGCTCATTGTGCTTCCTTCTTCCCTCTATTTACTTTTCGCGCACTCGCTTAGGCGAGCTTTTGACCCGTGAGACGCTCGAGCGCCTCCTGATACTTCGCCGACGTTTTTTCAATCACTTCGTCGGGCAGCTTCGGTGCCGGCGGCTCCTTCTTCCAGTCCTGGGTTTCGAGCCAGTCGCGCACGAACTGCTTGTCGAACGACGGCGGGTTCGAGCCCACCTGGTATTGGTCGGCCGGCCAGAAACGCGACGAGTCGGCAGTGAGCGCCTCGTCCATCAGGTAAAGCTGGCCGTGGTTGTCCAGACCGAATTCGAACTTCGTGTCGGCGATGATGATGCCGCGCGTGGCCGCGTAGTCGGCGGCTTCCTTGTACAGCTTGATCGAAATTTCCTTGATGGTGCGCGACAGCTCGGTGCCGATGCGGCGCTCCATTTCCTCGTACGTGATGTTCTCGTCGTGGTGGCCCATTTCGGCCTTCGCCGCCGGCGTGAAGATCGGCTCGGGCAGCTTCTGCGCGTTCTGCAGGCCCGGCGGCAGTTCCACGCCGCACACGGCGCCCGTTGCCTGATAGTCCTTCCAGCCGCTGCCGGCCAGATAACCGCGCACCACGGCTTCGACGAGGATCGGCTCGAGGCGCTTCACCACGACGGCGCGGCCCTTGACCTGCTCGACTTCGTCGGCGGCCACGACGGTTTCAGGCGCGACGCCCGTGAGGTGGTTCGGCACGACGTGCTTGAGCTTCTCGAACCAGAAGTCGGCCATCTGGTTGAGCACCTCGCCCTTGCGCGGAATCGGCTCGCCCATGATGACGTCGAACGCCGACAGACGGTCGGTGGTGACGATCAGCAGCTTGTCGTTGCCCACGGCATAGTTGTCGCGGACCTTGCCGCGGCCGAGAAGCGGCAGCGAGCGGAGCGTGGATTCGTAAAGGGTAGACATCGTCGTGATTCGCTAAAAGGACAATCGAAACGGAGGCGGGTTCGGTCCGGAATCGCGGTTGCAACCGCGCCAGGACAGCGTAAAACCGAAGGTATTGCGAGGGTAAACCAAAAACCGGCAAATTTCCCGGAAAAGCCCATCGCCGTTCCCCCAAAACAGGCGGAAACGGCGATGTTTTGTACAACTTCAGGCGGGGCCACCTAGGCGGGGCCGCCCAGGCGGGGCCGCCCAGGCGCCCCGCCGGACCCGGCCGGTGCGCCTGTCACAGAAGCTCGCTTAGCGAACGATCTGCGCGAGTTCGCCCGACTTGTACTTTTCGGCGATCTTGTCGAGCGAGACCGGCTTGATCTTGCCAGCCTGGCCTTCGCAGCCGAACGCGAGGAAGCGGTCCACGCACACCTTCTTCGCGGCTTCGCGAGCCGGCTTCAGGTAGTCGCGCGGGTCGAACTTCGACGGGTTTTGATACATATAGCGACGGATCGCGCCCGTGATCGCCAGACGCAGGTCGGTGTCGATGTTGATCTTGCGCACGCCGTGACGGATGCCTTCCTGGATCTCTTCCACCGGCACACCGTACGTTTCCTTCATGTCGCCGCCGAATTCGCGGATCTCGGCCAGCAGTTCCTGCGGCACCGACGACGAACCGTGCATCACGAGGTGCGTGTTCGGAATGCGCGCGTGGATTTCCTTGATGCGCTGGATCGACAGAATGTCGCCCGTGGGCTTCTTGGAGAACTTGTACGCGCCGTGCGAGGTGCCGATCGCGATGGCCAGTGCATCGCACTGGGTCAGCTTCACGAAGTCTGCAGCCTGCTCCGGATCGGTCAGGAGCTGCTCGCGCGTCATGGTGCCTTCCGCGCCGTGACCGTCTTCCTTGTCGCCCTTCATCGTTTCCAGCGAACCGAGCACGCCCAGTTCCGCTTCGACCGTCACGCCGATCGAGTGCGCCATTTCCACGACCTTGCGCGAGACATCGACGTTGTACTCGTACGATGCGACCGTCTTGCCGTCGGCTTCGAGCGAGCCGTCCATCATCACGCTCGTGAAACCGCTGCGGATCGCGGCCATGCAAACCGCCGGCGACTGGCCGTGGTCCTGGTGCATCACGACCGGAATATGCGGATACGACTCGACTGCGGCTTCGATCAGGTGGCGCAGGAAGGGCTCACCCGCGTACTTACGCGCGCCGGCCGATGCCTGCATGATCACCGGCGAGCCCACCTGGTTCGCCGCTTCCATGATCGCCTGGACCTGTTCCAGGTTATTCACGTTGAACGCCGGCAGGCCATAACCGTGTTCAGCCGCGTGGTCGAGCAGTTGACGCATTGATACGAGAGGCATTGTTGCTACTCCTTTGATTTGAAACGAATCTCTTCTGCCGCCGGCTGTCTTGCGCAGCCGGTCGAGGGCGGCCTGGCAGCCGCCGCCCGCGTGACCTGCCGCGGGCTCGATGGGGTGATTTTATCGCGAAGCGGGTGCGTTCCCGGCGCCAGGCACGTAACTGGCATGAAAATGGCGTATCGGAGCGTCAAAACCGCGAGAAGGTGCAAAAAGAGTTGACAGCCCGCGCGCCGCTTCTACGGCGTACGGGCTGCAATTGCGGGGAAAAGACGTCTAAATGGCACCGATCTAGCGCCGATCTGATACCAATGTGATACCAGTCTGCGCCAGTGGGATTTATTTTCAGGAGTCTCGAAAATAAAGCGAAAAAAATCGCCGCGAGATCACTGTCCCGCAGTTAGAGCACCGCAGTTACAGCACATCTCCCACGCGCACGATCTTGAGCGTATTCGTGCCGCCCGGCTGCCCCATCGGCTCGCCCACCGTCAGCACGACCATATCGCCGCGCGCTGCGTAGCCCTTGCTCACCACCACTTCGATGGCTTGCTGGAGCGCGGTGTCGCGGTCGCTGCTGGTATCCAGATGCAGCGGCGTGACATTGCGGTAGAGCGACATGGCGCGCTCGCTGCCTGCACGCGGCGTGAGCGCGAAGATCGGCACATGGGTCCAGTGACGCGACATCCACAGCGCGGTCGACCCCGATTCCGTGAGCGCGACGATCGCCTTCGCGCCCAGGTGGTAGGCCGTGAACAGCGCGCCCATCGCGATCGACTGGTCGATACGCGTGAAGGTGCGGTCGAGGAAGTCCTTGTCGAGCTCCGACTGCTCCGACTTTTCGGCTTCCAGACAGATCGCGGCCATCGCTTCGATGGTCTGCACCGGGTACTTGCCCGCCGCCGATTCGGCCGAGAGCATCACCGCGTCCGTGCCGTCGAGCACGGCGTTGGCGACGTCCGAGACTTCGGCGCGCGTGGGCACCGGCGCGTGGATCATCGACTCCATCATCTGCGTGGCCGTGATGACGAGCTTGTTCGAGTCGCGCGCCATGCGGATCATGCGCTTTTGCAGCGCCGGCACCGCGGCATTGCCCACTTCCACGGCCAGGTCGCCACGAGCGACCATGATGCCGTCCGACGAATCGAGAATTTCCTGCAGCGCCGGAATGGCTTCGGCGCGCTCGATCTTCGCGATCATCTTCGGCTTGATGCCGTACGGCGCGCCCGCGATGTTCGCGAGCTGGCGCGCCATTTCCATGTCGGTGGCGTTCTTCGGGAACGACACGGCGACGAAGTCCGCGCCGAGCGACATGGCCGTGCGGATGTCTTCCATGTCCTTCGCGGTGAGCGCGGGCGCCGTGAGGCCGCCGCCCTGGCGGTTGATGCCCTTGTTGTTCGACAGGTCGCCGCCCACACGCACGATGGTGTGGATCTCGCTGCCGATCACGCGCGCAACGTCGAGCACGATCAGGCCGTCATTGAGCAGCAGGATGTCGCCCGGCTTCAGGTCGCGCGGCAGGTCCTTGTAGTCGAGACCGACGCGCTCGTCGTTGCCGAGTTCGCATTCGGCGTCGAGGATGAACGGCTGGCCCGGCTCGAGCGTCGTCTTGCCGTTCTCGAATTTGCCGACGCGAATCTTCGGGCCTTGCAGGTCCGCCATGATCGCAACTTCGCGGCCAGCCTGGCGGGCGCAGTCCCGCACCATTTCAGCACGCTGACGATGGTCGTCGGCGGTGCCGTGCGAGAAGTTGAGGCGCACCACGTCCAGTCCCGCGCGGATCATTTTCAGCAGGATGTCCGGCGTGCTGGAAGCCGGACCGATGGTGGCGACAATCTTGGTGGCGCGATGCATGAGTCTCCTCGTCTGGATAGGATCGCTGGGAAAACCGTTGCTGCGAGAAGTGCTGGCCGGTTGCGCCGCGGGTGCGGACGCGCCGGAACGCGCACCGGGTGAGCCCGGCGTCGCTTTCTTGGAGGGCGCTGCGGGGCTCACACGAGCCCCTGCGGCGCTTGCTACATGCGTAGTCGTATTCGGTTCGGGCGTGGCTGTGCGCCCGGTCGGAATCTGTGCGGCTGTCGATTCAGCAGTCGACTGCGTCGCCGCAAGATCCGTTTCAGCAGCGGCAGCGGCGGCGGGCGACGCGTGCGCCCGCGCCGTCTCTGTCTCTGCATGGGGCGCTGCGCGCCCCGTTTGTTTTGCTGCGGCCCCGGCTGCGCTGCGCGACTTCTGTGCGCCTGCACGAGGAAGTTTGCTCATGGCGGCGGCTTTTGCCGACTTCGCCGGGACTCGCGGCGCCACTTAACCAGCCGCCCGCGTTTCGAGCACTTCGACCGCCGGGAGCTTCTTGCCTTCGAGGAACTCGAGGAAGGCGCCGCCGCCGGTGGAGATATAGCTGACCTTGTCGGCAATGTTGTACTTCGCGATGGCCGCGAGCGTGTCGCCACCGCCTGCGATCGAGAACGCACCCGAGTTGGCGATGGCGTCCGCGAGCGTCTTCGTGCCGTTGCCGAACTGGTCGAACTCGAACACGCCGACCGGGCCGTTCCACACGATCGTGCCGGCCTGCGCGAGCTGCGCGGCGAGCGCGTTGGCGGTGACCGGGCCGATGTCGAGGATCATGTCGTCGTCGGCCACGTCAGCCACGTCCTTCGTCTCGGCCTTGGCCGTCGGCGAGAATTCCTTGGCGGTCACGACGTCGGTCGGGATCGGCACCGAGGCGCCGCGCGCACGCGCCGCTTCGAT
This sequence comes from Paraburkholderia sp. J7, assembly GCF_905220155.1. Lineage (NCBI taxonomy): Bacteria > Pseudomonadati > Pseudomonadota > Betaproteobacteria > Burkholderiales > Burkholderiaceae > Paraburkholderia > Paraburkholderia sp. J7. The sequence goes on from NZ_CAJMYZ010000013.1 coordinate 141,067, forward strand.
GATGGCCTTCGCGTCGTCGACGAGATCCACTTCGGCGAGCGACTTGCCGATCTTCAGGCCCGCCGCCAGCATGAACGTGTTGGCGATGCCGCCGCCCACGATCAGCTGGTCGACCTTCTCGGCCAGCGACTTGAGAATGGTGAGCTTGGTCGAGACCTTGGAGCCCGCCACGATCGCGACGAGCGGGCGCTTGGGCGCGCCAAGCGCCTTGCCGAGGGCGTCGAGCTCCGCGGCGAGCAGCGGGCCCGCGCAAGCAACGCTCGCGTACTTCGCGATGCCGTAGGTCGTGGCTTCGGCGCGGTGGGCGGTGCCGAACGCGTCATTCACGTAGATATCGCAGAGCTTCGCCATCTTTTGCGAAAGCTCGTCCGAGTTCTTCTTCTCGCCCTTGTTGACGCGGCAGTTTTCGAGCAGAACCACGTTGCCCGGCTCGACGTTCACGCCGTTTTCCACCCAGTTCGCAACCAGCGGCACGTCGCGGCCAAGCAGTTCTGCGAGGCGCTTCGCGACCGGTGCGAGGGAGTCTTCGGGCTTGAACTCGCCTTCGGTCGGGCGGCCCAGGTGCGAGGTGACCATGACGGCCGCGCCGGCGTCGAGTGCGGCCTTGATGGCCGGCACGGAGGCGCGCACGCGAGTGTCTTCGGTGATGTTGCCGTTGTCGTCCTGCGGCACGTTCAGGTCGGCGCGGATGAATACGCGCTTGCCCTTCAATTTGCCTTCGGAGATCAGATCGGAAAGACGCAGAACCTTGTTCATGGGCATGTCATCTTGATGGTGGGAAGGCGGTGGCAAGGCGATGCGGCGCCGCGGGCCTGCTTCTGGCGCGGCAAGACGTGCTCAACGGCACGGCGCGGGATCCGGTTTGAACGCTGTCTCGGGTCGCTGCGCCGGGTCGCTGCTCGTCGCTGGCACGAGCCGGCATCGAATTGCGAGATCGGTATTTTAGCTGATAGCCAGGACGATCTGAGACGTGTCCAGGCGAATCTCCCGTATTTGGGCAGACGCTGCTCGCCAGGCGGGCTTTCGCGGGATTTGCTGCGACGCAGCATGCACGCAGGCCGAAAAAAATTAGCCAAAAGCACCGCGAAGCGACCCTAAAATCGCTTGAAAACCCCGCCCCGTACGCCCGCGAGCGCGCTGGCAGGCATCAAATGACGCTAAAATATTCGTCTTTGCCAACCGCAGCCACGCGGCGCGCGGCGAAGCACGCTGTATCAGCCCGATATTTACTGCACTTGTCTGGAGAATCGTATGTCAATGGCCGACCGCGACGGCAAGATCTGGATGGACGGCAAGCTGATTGATTGGCGCGACGCCAACATTCACGTGCTGACCCACACGCTGCACTACGGCATGGGTGTTTTCGAAGGCGTACGCGCCTACAAGACCGCCGGCGGCAGCACCGCCATCTTCCGCCTCGCCGAGCACACCAAGCGTCTGCTCAACTCGGCCAAGATCTTCCAGATGGACGTGCCGTTCGACGCGAAGACGCTCGCCGACGCACAGCTCGAAGTCGTGCGCGCGAACAAGCTCGAGTCGTGCTACATCCGCCCGATCATCTGGGTCGGCTCGGAAAAGCTCGGCGTTTCGGCCAAGGGCAACACCATTCACGTGGCGATCGCCGCGTGGCCGTGGGGCGCGTATCTCGGCGAAGACGGCCTCGCCAAGGGCATCCGCGTGAAGACCTCGTCGTTCACGCGCCATCACGTGAACGTGTCGATGGTGCGCGCCAAGGCTTCGGGCTGGTACGTGAACTCGATCCTCGCCAACCAGGAAGCCACCGCCGACGGCTACGACGAAGCGCTGCTGCTCGACGTGGACGGCTATGTGTCGGAAGGCTCCGGCGAAAACTTCTTCCTCGTCAACAACGGCAAGCTGTACACGCCGGACCTCTCGTCGTGCCTCGACGGCATCACGCGCGACACGGTCATCACGCTCGCGCGCGACATGGGCATTCAGGTGATCGAAAAGCGCATCACGCGCGACGAGGTCTACACCTGCGACGAAGCGTTCTTCACCGGCACCGCCGCCGAAGTCACGCCGATCCGCGAACTCGACAACCGCACCATCGGCAGCGGCTCGCGCGGCCCGGTCACGGAGAAGCTGCAATCGGGCTTCTTCGACGTCGTGTCGGGCAAGAACGAGAAGTACGCCCACTGGCTCGCGAAGGTCTAAGAAATAAAGGTCCGGGCGAGCCAACGCCTGGCCCCCACAGCTACACAGAGAATTGTCCTCATGAGCGAAATCAAGGAAATGCCGCTGGTCGAACTTTCGGCCAAGGATCTGCCCGCTTACTGTCCGAACCCGTCGATGCCGCGCTGGAGCAACCACCCGCGCGTGTTCCTCGACGTGACGCACGGCGAAGCGAAATGCCCGTACTGCAGCACGCGTTACAAGCTGCGCGCGGGCGAGGTCGTTCACGGCCACTGACGCGTCGCGAGCCTCGCGCCGGAATGGCGCGAAGCCGAGCTCGCGCCAGTTTCGTTCGTGCGGGCATGGCCGCCGGGTGAGGACACACCACTCGTGCGGCATTCCCCGTGCTTCACTGCCCGTCGCGCGCCGCCATGAAAACGGCGGCGCGCCGCGGGCTTTACGCACATCGCCACGAAGCACCAGGCTGCACCTTGCGCTAACGCCCGCCGGCATGCCGGCGGGACGTCACGCTAACCGCTTCGTTGAATTAACCGTGTTTCACGCGCTCGCCCCGATTTCCCAAAACGGGCAAGCTGCGTGCAACCTTTACCCTCTCCGGACCCTGACTCCCGATGCGCCGCGCGCTGGTAATCGCACCGAACTGGATCGGTGACGCACTGATGGCGCAGCCGCTTTTTTCGCGGCTCGTGAAACTGCACCCGCGCATTCAGATCGATGCGCTCGCGCCAACCTGGGTTGCGCCCGTGCTCGAGCGCATGCCCGAGATCCGCGACGTCTACGCCACCGACCTCGGCCACGGCAAGCTGCAACTGCTGCGCCGCTGGCAACTGGCCGGCGATTTGCGCGCCGAGCGCTATGACGCCGCGTACGTGCTGCCCAATTCGCTCAAGTCCGCGCTGATTCCGTGGCTCGCCAATATCGGGCTGCGCATTGGCTATACGGGCGAGAATCGCTACGGCCTCTTGAACGTGCGCCATGCGAACCCGCCGAAGGACGAGCGCCCGCCCATGGTCAGGCACTATGCCGCGCTCGCCTACGCGCCCGGCGCGACCGTGCCCGACGACCTGCCGATGCCGCGCCTCGAGTCGGACCCGAACGAGGCGTCGCGCGTGTCGGCGCGCTTCAATCTCGATACGCGCGTGCCGCTGCTCGTGTTCTGCCCCGGCGCCGAATACGGCCCCGCCAAACGCTGGCCGCCGGAGCATTTCGCGGCGCTCGCGAAGATGGTGGGCCAGTCGTTCCCGTACACGCAGATCATCGCGCTCGGCTCGCCGAAGGACGCCCCGCTCGCCCAGGCCATTGCCGATCGCGCGCCGAACGTGCGCAACCTGTGCGGACAGACCGCGCTCGGCGAAGCGTGCGCGCTGATCTCGCGCGCGAACGCCGTGGTGACCAACGATTCGGGCCTGATGCACGTGGCCGCCGCGCTGCGCCGCCCGCTCGTAGCGCTGTACGGGTCGACGGATCCGCGCCACACCCCGCCCTTGTCCGAGCTTGCAAAGGTACAATGGCTTCATCTCGAATGCAGTCCCTGCTTTGCGCGAGAGTGTCCGCTCGGGCATCTGAACTGCCTGCGCGAACTGAGCCCGGAGCAAGTTTTCGGCGACCTGCGCGGCATGCTGCTCGGGCAGCGCTAGGCCAGCCGGAGACATCGCCAGCCAGCGCTGGGCGGCTGTGTGTGCCGCCCGCCACGCTGAAAACGACGCGCACGCAAATGGATGTGCGCCACGCAACGGACGCCACGCGCGTTGCGCGCGCCCAATAGAGGCATCGAGGCGCGGGAGAGACCGAAGCGCCGCATCGGAGCACGTCACAGACCTGTCTCGCGAAAGCGGCATGCTCGCGGCAACACGCGCGCAACGCAGCGACAGACGCGAAGCGACGCAACCGTTCATCCGCCAACCCGCGCCAGGTACACGCCAAGTGCAACACCGGGCGCACAAGACCAACGAGCCATGCCACGTTTTGCCCACATCTTCGAAGCCGCCGCGGACACCCTCAACGCGTACTACCAGGCCGTCGCGGAAGTCAACATCGACAGCTTGATGGGTCTGTGGATCGATGAAGAATTCGTGAGCTGCATCACCGCGGAAGGCGCGCATCTGCACGGCCTGTCGAGCATCCGCGCGGGTCTCGCCGCGCAGCTCGAAGCGGCGCCGGTGTCGATCGAGCCGCTCGACATCCGCGTGTACGACAGCCTCGGCACCGTGGTCTACGCGATTGTGGAAGCGCATCGTCCGGTCGACCCCAGCGCGATTCCCACCATGGTCTTCACGACCTATGTGATGGTTCACGAGCGCGGCGAGTGGCGTATCGCACACATTCATGCGAGCCGCATGCCCGACGACGCAGCCACCCAGTTCTCGGCCAAATTGCGCCACGGCCAGGGCGCGCTGCACTGAAATAAAAGGCGCAAAGCAGGGGGCAGTCATGAGTACGACCGACGACACCAGCAAGCCCAGCAAGGCGGCCCGCGTCGCCGCCGCGCTCGAGGCCCAGGCTGCCCTGCTCGGCGCCAGCGACGATACCGACTACCGCGCGCCGTTCTGGCTGCCCGGTGCGCACATCCAGACCATCGTGCCGGCGCTCTTCTCGCGCCTGCCCGCGCCCGCCTACCGGCGCGAGCGATGGGACACGCCCGACGGCGACTTCATCGAAGTGGACTGGCTGGACGGCAGGAGCACGGGCGCGGATTCACACAATGCGCCGCTATTCGTGTTGTTCCACGGCCTCGAAGGCGGCTCGAGCTCGCACTATGCGCGCGCGCTCGCCGCGGCGGCGCACGCGCGCGGCTGGCACGCGGCGATCCCCCACTTTCGCAGTTGCAGCGGCCCGTTGAACCTGCTGCCGCGCTTCTACCATCTCGCCGATTCCGCCGAAGTCGACTGGGTCCTGCGCCGCTTCGCCGCCCGCCACGCCGGGCCGCTCGTCGTCGCGGGCGTGTCGCTCGGCGGCAACGTGCTGCTGCACTGGCTCGCGCAGCGCCGCCAGGACGCCGCGATCGTCTCGGCCGCCGCCGCGATCTCCACGCCGCTCGACGTGCACGCGGGCAGCGAGATGCTGACGCAGGGCTTCGGCATGATCTACACGCGCAGCTTCCTGAAGACGCTGAAAGTCAAGGCGCTCCAGAAACTCGAACAGTACCCCGGCCTCTTCGATGCACAAGCCGTGCTCGCGAGCCGCACGATGTACGAATTCGACAATGTCGTGACCGCGCCGCTGCACGGTTTTCGCGATACCCACGACTACTACACCCAGGCAACGATCCGCCCGAGGCTCGGCGAGATCGTCGTCCCCACGCTCGTGCTGAACGCGCGCAACGATCCCTTCCTGCCGGGCCGGGTGCTGCCCGCGCGCCACGAGGTGAGCGCCGCCGTCGAGCTCGATCAGCCCGCGCACGGCGGCCACGTCGGCTTCATGACGGGACCGTTCCCGGGCCGCAGCGACTGGCTCGCGCAGCGCGTGTTCTCTTATCTCTCGCCTTTCGTTTCTCATGGATGACATCGTCAAACAGGCGCTCGCGCGCTGGCCCAACGTCCCGCATTGCACGGGCTGGCTGCTGCTCGACGCACGCGGCAACTGGCGCATGCGCGACGAGGCCGCCCAGGCGCAGCATGCCCCCGGCACGGCGATCCGCCACGAAGCGCTGCTCGGGTTCATCAACCGTAACTACGAGCGCGATGAACAGGGCCAGTGGTACTTCCAGAACGGGCCGCAGCGCGTGTATGTCGAACTCGAATACACGCCGTGGATCGTGCGCCTTGCCGCGGGTCACGACGGCAGTGCCGGCGCGCTGACGCTCACGGATCAGGGCGGTCAAGCGTTCGAGCCCGTGGCCGCCTACCTAGACGAAGCGGGCAGCGTGATCTTTGCCGATGCGAGCACGCCGCCGCGCGCGGCGCTGCTGCACGATCACGACCTCGACCTCTTCACCGACCACGCCACGCTCGCGGACGACGCCCACAGCGGCACCTTCCACTGGCGCGCCGGCGCCGCGCTGCCGCTGCAGGCGATCAGGCGTGCCGACGTGAGCGCGCGCTTTGCCTTCGTAACGAGCCCGGCACGCGCGGAGCGCGAAGCGCAGGCCGCGGAGCACAGCGGCACGCGGCCTGCATCCAAAGACTGAGCGCCGGCTCAGCCGCGGCCCTCATCCTTCTCGTCCTGGCGCTCCTGCTTGTAGCGCGCCTCGAAGTCGTGCAGGCGCGCTTCGATGGTCGACAGATCGTAGTAGCCGACCGATTTCATGTCGCGCGCCTCCTTGAGCTGACGGATGGCTGAGGGCCAGGCGCCGTCTAGTGCGAGCTTCTCCGCCATCGCCCGATGCTGCGTGAGCGCGTCGCCGAGTCCTGCGCTCGCTTGCGCCAGATAAAGCCACCATGCGTCTTGCTGCGGTTCGGCCTCGGTCTGGCTGCGCGCGAGCGTCTGCGCCTCCTTGAAGCGGCGCGCCGCGATTTGCGCCTGCAGCAGTGCGTCGCTGGCCGCGTGGGAGTCCGGCCACGCCTTGTGCGCGGCCTCGCCTAGCCGCACGGCGTCGTCGGCGTGGCCCGAGCGGCGCGCGATATCGACGGCGAGCACGTCGAGACTCGGCGAGTTGCGTGTTTTACTGCCGTCCGCAGCCTCGAACTGCGCGAACGCCGCCCGCGATTTCGCGAGCGACGCCGTGGCGTCGTCGTAGCGCTCGAGCAGCATTTGCGCGTAGGCAATGCCGTACCAGTTCGCAGCGACGTTGAGCGCCGTGCGGTCCTCGATTTCCGAGCGCAGACGCGAAACCTCGTCGATGTACTCGTTGCGCGTACGGTCCTGCAGCACGCGCACACGCGCGCGCACGAAACCGTACTCGGGTGCCTGGCGCGGCTGCCGGTAGGCGGCGCGGCGCGCGCGGTCCTGCATGTCGGCGATGCGCTCGCCAGTGAGCGGGTGCGTGCGCGCGTAGGCCGGCACGCCGGTGTCTTCCATCGAATCGCGTTCGAGCCGCTCGAAAAACGCCACCATGCCCCACGGGTCGTAGCCCGCGCCCGTGAGCAGCTGGAAGCCCACGCGGTCGGCCTCGTGCTCCGCGGCGCGCGAGAAACGCAACTGGCTGTCCACGGCATAGGCCTGGCTGCCAAGCGCGATCCCGGCGCCCAGGTCGCCGCTATGCGCGAGCACGCCGGCGAGAATGCCGAACAGCACGCCCGCCAGCGCCGCGAGCCCGGAGCGCTCGCTCTGCGAAAGCATGCGTGCGATGTGCCGCTGCAAGACGTGACCCATCTCGTGACCGAGCACCGAAGCCAGCTCGGATTCGGTTTGCGTCACGACGATGAGCCCCGAGTTCACGCCGATGAAGCCGCCCGGCAGCGAGAACGCATTGATCTGGCCGTCGCGGATCGCGAACAGATCGAAGTCGGGCCGGTAACCGCCGATGAACTGCGCGCTCGCGGCCGCCTCGAGGCGCGCGGCAACCGAATTGAGGTAGTCGCGCACGAGCCAGTCGCCGATGTAGTCGGGGTCGCGGCGAATCTCACGCATGACGCGCTCGCCGATGCGGCGCTCGGCCTGCGGCGTGAGCGCGCCACCCGAGCCGTCGCCGAGGTCGGGCAGTTGCGGCACCCAGGCGGGAGCGCGCACGCTGGCGTTGCCGCTCGCGGACGATGCGGCGGATTGGCCCGGTGCCGCCAAGCGGCTCTGCGCCCCGCCATAGGTGCCGAACACGCCTTGCGCGATCGAGGCGGGAATGACGGCGTCTGCCGTGTCGTCGAATGGGCCGCTGACGAGTGCGGGCGCCGCACTGGGCGCATTCGGCGCGGGGCCGGAGGAGGCCGGTGCGGGCTTCGCGGCAGGCTTCGTGGCTGCTGGCGAAGCCGCGCCGAGATTGAGCACGGCGGCATTCGACGCCTGCGCGTACGCTTGCGGGGAAGCCGCGAGCGACGCGCACAACCATGCAGCAAGCAGCCGTTTCAGACGCATTGATGACAGGATCGGGGAAGGCGGAACACCGGCACGGCGGCGCGCCCGGTGCGGACCGCCTGCGCTCGCGTGTGCTAACCGGCCAATTGTAGCCCTGCTTACAACCCTTGCGACCAGGTAAGACGCGCAGAAAGCGCTGCTTACCGCACTGTTAAGATAGGTACCCCTCAAGGAAGAACCCACCATGCCTGAACTCACGCATTTTGACGCAGCCGGCGACGCCCACATGGTCGACGTTGGCGGCAAGGCAGAGACGAAGCGCATTGCGCTCGCGAGCGGCACGATCCGCATGTTGCCGGCAACCTTCGCGCTGATCCGCGACGGCCACGCGAAAAAAGGCGACGTGATTGGCGTTGCGCGCATCGCCGCGATCCAGGGGGCAAAGCGCACCTCGGATCTGATTCCGCTGTGCCACCCGCTCGCGATCACGCGCGTGAAGGTGGACTTCGTGCTCGACGAAGCGCTGCCCGGCGTCCACTGCACGGCGCAGGTGGAAACGCTCGGCCGCACGGGCGTGGAGATGGAAGCGCTGACTGCCGTGCAGGTCGGCCTGCTGACCGTCTACGACATGTGCAAGGCGGTGGACCGCGGCATGACGATCACCGACGTGCGCGTGCTGGAGAAGCACGGCGGGAAGTCGGGGGACTGGGTGGCGGAGCGCTGAGACCATGACTCTCGACGAACTGCGCGCGCAGGTTCTGGCGTTCCGCGACGAGCGCGATTGGCAACAGTTTCACACGTTGCGCAACCTGATCGTCTCCACGAGCATCGAGGCGGGCGAGCTGCTAGAGACGGTGCAGTGGAAGACCGACGCGCAGATCGACGCCCTGCTCGCCGATCCCGCGCAACTCACACACCTCAAGCACGAATGCGCGGATGTGTTCATCTACCTTCTGCTGGTCGCGCATACCGCGGGGATCGATCTGGTCGATGCGGCAGCCGAAAAGCTCAAGTTGAACGCGCAGCGCTACCCCGTGGAGAAGGCGAAAGGCAGCGCCGCGAAATACTCCGAGCTTTGATTGCCAAAGGCGCGGCGCAGAACGCGGCGGCAAGCCGCCGCTTCATGCGCGCGCTTTGAGGCTTAGTCGTCCGAATCGTCCTCGTCGTCTTCTTCAACCGACTTCGCTGGCGTCCCATATTTCTTCACGAGTTGCGCCTTGAAGTCCGCAAGCGTGGGCTGCTCGTCGAGCAGGCCATAGACCGAAGCGAGCTGGGTCGGCCAGTCGTGGAGTTCCATCGCGAAAATGCGCAGGCGCTCCACCGTATCGAATGCGCCCGCCGTATCGCCATCCAGCGCCTGCAAAACGGCGTAGCGGCGCAGCACCGTTTCTCCGGGCAGCAGCGCGATGGCGCGCTGGTGCGCGTAAAGCTTGCTCGAAAGGCTCGCGGCATTCATCGGCAACAGCGTCGCCATGCCGTAGTCGCCCCAGGCGCCGAACAGGCGCGAAGGGTCGTCGCCGTAGTCGCGTGCCGGATGCTGCCCGTAATAGAGCACCTCGGCGCGGTTGTAGTCGCGCAGCACCGGGTACAGCGCCGCGACGCCGCCGAACACGATCACCGCATACACGCCGAGCGAGACGCGCGACGGCAGAATACGCAGCGGCTTGGTCTCCAACAGGCCGAAAACGAACATCGCCGGCAGCAGGAAGAACATGTACTGCTGCGGATACTCGACGAGCGCATGCATAACGAGCACGCCGATCAGCATGAAGCCGAATACGCGCTCGGCGGTGTGCGGCGCGCGCAGCCCACGCACGAACCACGCGACGAGCCCGATCACGACGATGGCAAGGCCGACGATGCCGGTCTTCGCGAGCAGGTCGAGGAAAATATCGTGCGCGTTGTTGGCGATCTCGACGCCGCCAAGCGAGCGGACCAGCTCGAACTGATGCATCGGAAAATCGCCCCAGCCGACGCCCAGCACCGGGTGCGACTTGAACATCGTCCAGCCGTATCGCCACAGCGCGAGGCGCGGCGCGATCTGGCTCGCGTCCTTCATGCGCTCGGCGGCCGACTGTGCAAGGTCCAGGCCGTAGTGGACGTTGGCCCAGCGCACGAACGCATTCATGCCGAAAAAGATCAGCACGAGCACGACCGGAATGATCCAGGCGCGCACGCCACCGGCCTTGCGGCCCGAGCCCGCCGGCGCCTGGCCTTGCGTACCGAAGCCGCGCCCCTCGCCTGCTTCGGTACGGCAGCCCGTGAACGCGATCCACAGGCCCGCGACGAAAATCACGCCCATCTGCAGCCACGGCCCGCGCGACACCGTGAGCGCGAGGCCACCGGAATAGATCGCGGTCAGCAAGCCCCAGAGCAGGACATTCAGACGCCGCGTGAGCGCGAGGTACATCGCACCCGCCATCGCAAAGGCGATATACGTGGCCAGGTGATTGGCCTGTGCCATGTTGCCGAACGGCCGGCGATCCACCGTTATGTTGTACGCAACCACGAGCGGCGTGACCTTCGTTTCCAGGTGAAAGAGCTGGATCACCTGGGTGAATACGGCGAAAAGGCCGCCGATCTGGAGCGCGAACGCCCCCCACACGAGCGCCGACTGCATGAGGCGCGCGCGCGTGATGGTGTAGCCCGCGTGCGTCGCCAGCACGGCGGCGAGCAGGTAGCCCGCGCCGAGCCAGTTCATCGAGGGCTCGGCGAGCGGCAACGCGAACGTCTGCACGACCAGCAGCAGGCCGAATAAAAGCGGCACGAGCGCGACCGTGGGCGACGCGAAGCCCTCGCCCGAGCGCGCCGGGCGAACGAGCAACAACGTGGCAGCACCCATCAGCACATAAAGTGTCAGTGCAACGAATTCCGCATAGAACGTGGGAATCGGATAGGTGTGGTTGACGACCGCATAGGGCAGCGTCAACGCGAGGGCCAGCAAGACGAACGTAAGGTAACGCGCAAAATTGGAAGGCATGGTTGGGCGGGGCCGTTCAGCAACCGGGCACTATACAAAACTTTTCCCCCGCTGTGCGGGTGCAGCCGGTTCGACCGCACCCGCACCCACGCGCAACCCCTACGCGCGGCACTCCGGCGGTGCAAGATTGCCCGCCAGCGTTGCGGCGTCCGCCGGCGACGGGCCCGCGCCGGGCGCGCCGAGCGAGGAAGCCGTCTTGCCCGCTGCGAAGCACTCCCACGTGAGCGTGCCGCCCTGCACGCTGCCCTGCGCGAGCGCGACGCGCGCGGTGGGCGCATCGGCGTTGTCGGGCACCGAAGGCACGAGCACGATCGTATTGCTGCCCTCGGGCGCCACGCGCGAGGTGAAGGCGACCGTGATCTGACCGGTCGTATCGTCGATATGCAGCGACTCGACGTTGCGCGTGGCGGGCGGCACCGTGTAGCCCGCGCCGAAAGCGTTGCCGCTCGCGGCGTTCTCCGCCACGGCAAGGCGCGCGGAAGCCGCGAGCGAGAGGCCCTCGCCCACGCGGCTGCGGGCGAGGTAGTCCTGGTAGGCGGGGATGGCGTAGGCGGCGATCACGCCGACGATCGCGAGCACGATCATCAGTTCGATCAGCGTGAAGCCGCGTGCGGTCCAACGGGAGGCAAGGCTTGCGAGGCGCGAGAGTCGGGCGAAACACGCGCAGTGGTTGCCCGGCGGCGGGCTCAAGGGAAATGCAGATACGGTCATCGTCAGGGCTCCTGAAACAAGAAACGCCTGCTCACAGTCGTGAACAGGCGTCTTGATCGTATCGGCGGCCCGGTTTGCGCATCAGTCGGCCAGATGGCCTAGGCGCAATGGCACAGCCGTGCGCGCTTGGTGCTCAGTGGGATTGCGGCCCTTGCGCCGCGCCGCGCCGCGCATTGCGGCGCCTGAGCCACGAGCCGAGCGCAACGACGAACACCGCCCCGGCCACGCACATGCCGTACTCGGCCACGGGCGTATCGAGTAGCGGCCAGCGGTCGCCGGCGGGATCGTTGATGATGAGCCCGCCCGCGATCCAGCCGAGCAGCGCCGCGCCGAGCGTAATAATCACCGGGTAGCGGTCGAGCAGCTTGAGCACAAGCTGGCTGCCCCACACGATGAGCGGAATGCTCACCATCAGCCCGAAGATCACGAGCGCAATGCGGTGTTGCGGATCGGCGGATTCGGCTGCGCCCGCAATCGCGACCACGTTGTCGAGGCTCATCACCGCGTCGGCGACGATGATCGTCTTGATCGCGCCCACCAGCTTGTCAGCGGGCTTCACGTTGGCGTGTTCGAGATGACTGGGCGCGAGCAGCCGCACACCAATCCACAGCAGCAGCAGGCCGCCCGTGAACTTGAGGAACGGCACGTTGAGCAGCACCACGGCGAAGGCGATCAGCACCACGCGCAGCGCGATCGCGCCGGCGGTGCCCCACAGAATGCCGCGCATGCGCTGCTGCGCAGGCAGGTCGCGGCAGGCGAGCGCGATCACCACGGCGTTGTCACCACCGAGCAGGATGTCGATGACGATGATCTGGATGACCGCGCCCCAGTGGAGCGTCGCGAAAAACTCGAGCATGGAAACGAAGACTCAGCCGGAATTCAGGATGGGCTCAGATGTCGAGCCAAATAAAAAAGCGAGGGGGCCATGACTGGCTCCCTCGCTCTTTGTTCGGAAACCTCGTGAAAGGATTCCGCAAGCATATCAAAAAACGCTGGCCGCCCGCGCATGCATGATGCACAAGCGCCAGTGTATTTCGAATTTACAGCATCGCCTTCAGCAGACGACCCATTTCCGACGGATTGCGCGTGACCTTGATGCCGCACGCGTCCATGATTTCCAGCTTCGCGTCGGCCGTGTCCGCACCGCCCGAGATCAGCGCGCCGGCGTGGCCCATGCGCTTGCCCGGAGGCGCCGTGACGCCCGCGATGAAGCCAACCACCGGCTTCTTCATGTTGTCCTTGATCCACTCGGCGGCATTGGCTTCGTCCGGACCGCCGATTTCGCCGATCATGATCACGGCGTCCGTATCCGGATCGTCGTTGAACATCTTCATGACGTCGATGTGCTTCAGACCGTTGATCGGGTCGCCGCCGATACCGACTGCCGATGACTGGCCGAGGCCGATCGCGGTCAGCTGGGCAACCGCTTCATACGTCAGCGTGCCCGAACGCGACACGACGCCGATGCGGCCCTTGCGGTGGATGTGACCCGGCATGATGCCGATCTTCAGCTCGTCCGGCGTGATCGTGCCGGGGCAGTTCGGGCCGAGGAGCAGCGTCTTGCGGCCTTCGCGGCGCATACGGTCCTTCACTTCGATCATGTCGCGGACGGGAATGCCTTCCGTGATACAGATCGCGAGATCGAGGTCGGCCTCGACGGCTTCCCAGATCGCAGCGGCAGCGCCTGCCGGCGGCACATAAATGACCGAAACGGTCGCGCCGGTAGCATCCTTCGCTTCACGCACGTTCGCGTAGATAGGAATGCCTTCGAAATCTTCGCCGGCCTTCTTCGGGTTCACGCCAGCGACGAACGCTTCGCGGCCGTTCGCGTACTCACGGCAAGCGCGGGTGTGGAACTGACCGGTCTTGCCGGTGATGCCCTGCGTGATGACCTTGGTGTCTTTGTTGATCAGAATCGACATGTATTGACCTCTGTTCGTTTGGCGTTATGCGTCGCGCCAGACCGCTTCTTGCGTTGCGGTGTTCGCGCCAGCATCACGCCATTCGTGTCCGGTGAAAATTACTTGCCTTCGGCAGCTGCGACAACCTTCTGCGCAGCCTCTTCCATGCTGTCTGCCGAGATGATCGGCAGGCCCGAATCGGCCAGCATCTTCTTGCCGAGGTCCTCGTTCGTGCCCTTCATGCGCACGACGAGCGGCACATTCAGGTTCACGGCCTTCGAACCCGCGATCACGCCTTCTGCGATCACGTCGCAGCGCATGATGCCGCCGAAGATGTTCACGAGGATCGCCTTCAGGTCCGGGTTCTTGAGCATGAGCTTGAACGCTTCGGTGACCTTCTCGGTCGTGGCGCCACCGCCCACGTCCAGGAAGTTCGCCGGCTCGCCGCCGAACAGCTTGATGGTGTCCATCGTGGCCATTGCGAGGCCCGCGCCGTTCACGAGACAGCCGATGTTGCCGTCGAGCGAGATGTACGCGAGGTCGAACTTCGACGCTTCGATTTCAGCCGGATCTTCTTCGTCCAGATCGCGGTACGCGACGATTTCCGGGTGACGTGCCAGCGCGTTCGAGTCGAAGTTGAACTTCGCGTCGAGTGCGGTCACGGTGCCGTTGCTCGAGACGTTCAGCGGGTTGATTTCGGCCAGCGACGCGTCGGTTTCCCAGAATGCCTTGTACAGGCCCTTCAGGACTTCACGCGCTTGCGGAATCGAAGCAGCCGGCACGCCGATCTTCGCGGCGAGGTCGTCAGCCTGGGCGTCCAGCAGACCCGTCGACGGCTCGACGATGACCTTGTGGATCAGCTCCGGGTGCTTTTCGGCGACTTCTTCGATGTCCATGCCGCCTTCGCTCGAACCCATCAGGACGATCTTCTGCGACACGCGATCGACGACGAGGCTGACATACAGTTCTTGCTTGATGTCAGCGCCTTCTTCGATCAGCAGACGCTTGACCTTCTGGCCTTCCGGACCGGTCTGGTGCGTAACGAGCTGCATGCCGAGGATCTGGTTCGCGTATTCGCGGACCTGTTCCAGCGACTTCGCAACCTTCACGCCGCCGCCCTTGCCGCGGCCACCTGCGTGGATCTGTGCCTTGACGACCCAAACCGGACCGCCCAGCTCTTCAGCGGCCTTGACCGCGTCATCCACCGAAAACACCGGGATGCCGCGCGGGACGGCGACTCCGAATTTCCGCAGGATTTCCTTACCCTGGTACTCGTGAATCTTCATGCGTGATTCCTTCAGTCTGAGAGTTGGAGTGAACTTCGATTCCGCTGTTGTTATTCATGCGAGACGGCGTCGGCCCTGCCCTCTTGGCCCGGGCTCCGGCTGTCGCGCACGCTGGGGGTTTCAGCGCCGCGCTCTATTGAACGCGGCACATGGCCATACCAGCGCGGATAAAACTGCTTCACCGCCTCCCCGTCGAACCGCAGCGCATGGCAGCGGCCAAGCTGGAAGGGCGGCTTTTCACCGTCGGCCTCAATGCCTCCGGCGGTCTTGCCCTGTTCCGGTCCGGGCGCTTCACCCGGCGAGCCATTCGATGTGTCCCACACTTCTCCAACGAACGCCTGGATCGCTGCGGTCGGCAATACGCCCAACATTTCTGTGAGGTGCGTGCAGCCAACCGTGCCGGCGAGGAGCCGGCCCGCTTCGCGGCGGAAGTTCTGGAGGAGATTGAGCCCGATAAGGGCCCGATAGGCGGGATGAGCGTTCTGGCACTGACCGTCGTAAGGCACCCAGTCGGACGACGCTTCTGCGTCGACGACGTTGAGCTTGCGATCGATCGTAATGCGCAGCCAGAGTTCATGGATCGGCAGACCATTGGGCCGGACACCGGCGGCGAGCGGCACGTCGCGTGGCTTGTGGTCGGTCAGGCACGCGTCGATGTCCCACAGGCCGTCTTCGCGCTCATAGGCAACCGCCCGAATGGCGCGCTGGTGGCGCAACTGGCGGGGCACGGGCGGAGAAAGCGGCATGCTAAAGGTAAGACCGGATTGGAAAACCTCGCGATTTTAACATACCGGGTATTTGAGACAGCCGCGAACACACAGGCCTGGCGTGGACATGTCTGTACGGATTTTTCGAGACGGCCGGCTCAATTGTCGGACCAGTCTTCCTCGATTCCCTTGAGGATCTTGCCGATGATCGACATCGAGAAGCCCCGCGCCGCGAGAAAGCGCGCCTGGCGCGCGCGTTCGGCGGGTGTTTCGGGCAACTGGCCGTACTTCTTCTGCCAGACCGTGCGGGCGCGCGCGAGCTCGGTCTCGCGCAGTTGCGTGCTGACTTCTTCGATGAGCGCATCGCCCACGGCGTGGCGCTTGAGTTCGCTCACGATACGCCCTGCCCCCACGCGCGCCGCGCGCCGGTGCACGACGCTTTCGGCAAAGCGCGCGTCGGAGAGCCAGCCTTCGCGCTCGAGCGAATCGAGCAGCGCTTCGAGTGCGTCGGCGTCTTCGGTGTACGGCACGAGCTTGCGCGAAAGCTCGGCGCGGCTGTATTCGCGGCGCGAAAGATAGCCGAGCGCGCGGCCCTTGAGGGAGCGCTCGGGCCGCTGCTTTGCCGTGGATGCCTTTTCGCGCTCGCTCGCGCGTGCGGCACGGGTGGCCGAGCTGCGCTCGTATTGATCGGCTTGCGGTGCGCTGGGTTCGCGGGCGGTTTCGCCAGGCCCACGGCGCGAGCGCTTGAATGATGTTTCGAACGGCGGCGGCTCTGATGACGCGCTTTCCGCCGATTCATTGGTCCCGCCGAAGAAAGCCTCGAACGGCACTTCGAAGACCGCACCGCCATCGTCGCTGAGATCGGCGGGCGCGGAATATGCCGCGTCAGAATGCGCAAAGCCGCGATCGCCCGCCTGGGCGTCGCGGCTTGAACGGCTCATGCGTGCGTCGGCAGGCTTCACGGCGGGGCGCCGCTCGGCGCCCCGGTCAGCAGGCGAACCCGCACGCGAGTTAGCCTGATCGCCGGACGGCGAGGACGTAGGTGACCCGCCCTTGCGCATCAGCTTGCCTTATCTACGAGAGCCTGAAGAATTTACTCTTCGTCAGCGACTTCGACTTCGCCGGAATTGTCGACGCCGGCCGGCATCGTGCTCACGCCCAGCGATTCGCGGATGCGGTTTTCGATCTCACGAGCGATGTCCGAGTTCTCGCGCAGGAATTCGCGTGCGTTGTCCTTGCCCTGGCCAATGCGCTCGCCGTTATAGCTGTACCACGCACCCGCCTTGTCGACGATCTTGGCCTGCACGCCGAGGTCGACGATTTCGCCCTGACGCGAAATGCCTTCGCCGTACAGAATGTCGAACACGGCTTCGCGGAACGGCGGCGAGACCTTGTTCTTCACAACCTTCACGCGCGTTTCGCTGCCGATGACTTCGTCGTTCTTCTTGATCGAGCCAATGCGGCGAATGTCCAGACGCACCGACGAGTAGAACTTGAGTGCGTTGCCGCCCGTGGTGGTTTCCGGGTTGCCGAACATCACGCCGATCTTCATGCGGATCTGGTTAATGAAGATCACCATGCAGTTCGTCTTCTTGATCGTGCCGGTGAGCTTGCGCAGCGCCTGCGACATCAGACGCGCCTGCAGACCCGGCAGCGAGTCGCCCATTTCACCTTCGATTTCGGCCTTCGGCACGAGCGCCGCGACCGAGTCGATCACGATCATGTCGATCGAGCCCGAGCGCACCAGCGCGTCGGTGATTTCGAGCGCCTGCTCGCCCGTGTCCGGCTGCGAGATGAGCAGCTCAGGCACGTTCACGCCGAGCTTGGCGGCGTATTGCACGTCGAGCGCGTGTTCCGCGTCGATGAACGCCGCCGTGCCGCCGAGCTTCTGCATTTCGGCGATCACCTGCAGCGTGAGCGTGGTCTTGCCCGACGATTCCGGACCGTAGATCTCGACCACGCGGCCGCGCGGCAAACCGCCCACGCCAAGCGCGATGTCGAGGCCGAGCGAACCGGTGGAGACTACCTGGATGTCCTCGACCGCTTCGCCGTCGCCGAGTCGCATGATCGACCCCTTGCCGAACTGCTTTTCGATCTGCGCGAGCGCGGCGGCCAGCGCCTTGCTCTTTTCAGCAGTCAGCCCAGCCGAGCCTTTCTTGCTATCTTCCATGAATCGTCCTTTGCTATGATGAACGGCGTCTCGTGACCATGCGCACGCCTCATTCGGGCTAATGCACACGAACGCAGACACTGTATAAAAAAACAGTGGTTTTGGCAAGCCTTTCTGGCGATCCAGAACCGCGAATTTCGGGAGACCGCCGCGCGTCGCCTGGCCGCGCCTTCAAAGACGCGGCGCGGCGCCGGTGCTACGAGGTCAAAGGGCCTCGAAGGCGACGTTGGCGCAACATGCGAATCCTCATTGCCGAAGACGACAGCATACTCGCGGACGGGCTCGTGAGATCACTCCGCCAATCGGGCTATGCCGTTGATCACGTGCGTAGCGGCGTGGATGCCGATACTGCCTTGTCGATGCAGTCGTTCGACCTCTTGATCCTCGATCTGGGCCTGCCGAAAATGCCGGGCCTCGAAGTGCTGCGCCGTTTGCGCGCGCGCAATTCCAACCTGCCCGTGCTGATCCTCACCGCCGCCGACAGCGTGGACGAGCGCGTGAAAGGCCTCGACCTCGGCGCCGACGACTACATGGCCAAGCCCTTCGCGCTCAACGAACTCGAAGCGCGCGTGCGTGCACTCACGCGCCGCGGCGCGGGCGGCGGCCCGACCGTGGTGCGGCATGGCGCGCTCTCGTACGACCAGGTGGGGCGCATCGCGCGCATCAACGACCAGGTGCTCGATCTTTCGGCACGCGAACTGGGCGTGCTCGAAGTGCTGCTGCAGCGGCTCGGGCGGCTCGTGTCGAAGGAGCAACTCGTCGATCACCTGTGCGAATGGGGCGAGGAAGTCAGCAACAACGCCATCGAGGTCTATGTGCACCGGCTGCGCAAGAAGCTGGAAACCGGCGGCGTGCGCATCGTGACGGTGCGCGGACTGGGCTACTGCCTCGAAAAGGAGGCGAAGGAAACGCACGCCGGCGCCAGCCAGCCAGGCGCCCGCGCCGAGACCGGCGCACCCGACGCCACGCCGGCGATGCCCGCCAGCCACTATTTCAAATAGGCGGAGTCGAAGATGGCCGGGCGTCCTCCCATCGCGCGCGCCGTGCCGCCCAAGGGCGCCGCGAGCACAGCCGGCGAAAACACGTCGGGCGCGTCCGCATTCACGGCCGACGCCCTCGACGACGACGCGCGCGACGCCCGCTACGCCAACCCGTTCGCCCCGCCCGACGAAGCCGAAGCCGCCGCCGAGGCACGCCCGCGGTCGCTTTTCGGCGAGATTCTCGACTGGATGCTCGCGCCCTTGCTGCTGCTCTGGCCGATGAGCATCGCGGTCACGTATCTCGTGGCGAAGTCGATCGCCAACGGCCCCTTCGACCGCGCGCTCGAAACCGACGCCTATGTGCTCGCGCGCCAGATCCAGCCCGTCAACGGCGTGGCCGAACTCACACTGCCCGCCTCCACGCGCGACTTCCTGCGCGCCGACAACGTAGACAGCGTGTTCTACCAGGTGCTCGGCAGCCGCGGCGAGCTGATTGGCGGCGATCGCGACATGCCGCTGCCGCACGACGACGACCGCCCGCCGCCCGGCCTCGTCGAGTTCCGCGACGACACGCTGCGTGGCATCGATATCCGCGTCGCCTATACGACGGTGGAGCCGACGCACCTGAGCGCCGGCGACCGGCCAGGTCAACCGGTGCTCGTGCAGGTCGCGGAAACGCTCGACAAGCGCCGCCAACTGGCCAACGACATCATCAAAGGCGTGATCCTGCCGCAGTTCGTGATCCTGCCGCTCGCGATCCTGCTCGTGTGGTTCGGTCTCTCGCGCGGCCTCGCGCCGTTGCACGCGCTGCAGTCGAACATCCGCATGCGCCGCCCCGACGATCTTTCGCCGCTCGAAGCGCGCCGCGCGCCGCCTGAAATCGAGCCGCTCGTCACCTCGTTCAACGACCTGCTCACGCGGCTCGAACAGAACATGGAGCTGCAAAAGCGCTTTATCGCCGACGCCGCCCATCAGATGAAGACGCCGCTCGCGGGCCTGCGCACCCAGGCCGAACTCGCGCTGCGCCAGGACGCGCCTGCCGAAGTGCACCGCTCGCTCGAGCAGATCGCGACAAGCTCCGAGCACGCCGCGCGGCTCGTCACGCAGCTGCTCGCGCTCGCGCGCGCGGAAAACCGCATGTCCGGGCAGATCTTCACGCCTGTCGACGTGGCGGACGTGGCGCGCCACGCCGTGCGCGACTGGGTGCAGCCGGCGCTCGCCAAACAGATGGACCTCGGCTACGAAGGCCCCGAAACGGCGTATGGGAGCGAGCAGGACGAGGACAGTTCGGCGGCGCGCGTCGAAGTGGACGGCAACCCGGTGATGCTGCGCGAGATGCTCTCGAACCTCATCGACAACGCGATCCGCTATACGCCTGCGGGCGGGCGTATCACCGTGCGCGTGCGGCCGGAACCCGCGGCGGGCGTGGTCCATCTCGAAGTGGAAGACACGGGTATGGGCATTCCTGCCGCCGAGCGCGAGCGCGTGTTCGAGCGCTTCTACCGCATTCTCGGGCGCGACGGCGAAGGCAGCGGACTCGGGCTCGCGATCGTGCGCGAGATCGCCACGATGCACGGCGGCACGCTCGCTATCGACGATCACGTCTATCAAGACACGCCGCGACTCGCCGGGACGCTCGTGCGAGTGACGCTGCGGCTGCGGCAGCGCGCGCAAGCTTGAGCGGCATCGCCGACGCTTAAGCGGCAAAACCACCCGAAAACTGACGGATCACGTCAGAAAAGCGGGATGGGACTTACCCTTATCCGATACGCAATACGCAAACTCAATTTCGCGCGTTAAAAGATATTCGACCATCAATGCACGAACTTAGTGAATGGTTTGCCGAACATAACTGATTAGACCCCACTCCGACACTTCCCTCAGAAACCCACACGCGCGTCAGAAGCCCGTAAGTTTCCATTCCAATAATGCTCCGCAGGACCGCGGGTCTTAAGCGTCGCCTGCCCGACGGACCACACGCATATCAATACTGGAGACATCTATGGCAACCGTTGGCGGACAAGTCTCGCACGCGCCGATGACCCGCGACGAAAAACGCGTGATCTTCGCGTCGTCGCTCGGCACCGTGTTCGAGTGGTACGACTTCTACCTGGCCGGCTCGCTCGCGGCCTTCATCAGCAAGAGCTTCTTTTCCGGCGTCAATCCCACGGCCGGCTTCATCTTCACACTGCTCGGCTTCGCAGCCGGCTTTGCCGTGCGCCCGTTCGGCGCGATCGTGTTCGGGCGCCTCGGCGACCTCGTGGGCCGCAAGCACACGTTCCTCGTCACGATCGTCATCATGGGTCTCTCGACCTTCGTGGTCGGTTTCCTGCCCGGCTACGCCGCAATCGGCATTGCGTCGCCGGTGATCTTCATCGCCATGCGTCTGCTGCAGGGTCTCGCGCTCGGCGGCGAGTACGGCGGCGCCGCGACGTATGTCGCTGAACATTCGCCGCCCGGACGTCGCGGTTTCTACACCGCGTGGATCCAGACGACCGCCACGCTTGGCCTCTTCCTCTCGCTGCTCGTGATCCTCGGCGTGCGCACGTTCGTCGGCGAAGAGCAGTTCGCCGCATGGGCCTGGCGCATTCCGTTCGTCGCCTCGATCCTGCTGCTCGCCGTTTCGGTGTGGATCCGTCTGCAACTCGACGAATCGCCGGCGTTCAAGCGCATCAAGGCGGAAGGCAAGGTCTCGAAGGCGCCGATCAAGGAAGCGTTCGGCCAGTGGAAGAACCTCAAGGTCGTGCTGCTCGCCCTCTTCGGCCTCACGGCTGGCCAGGCCGTGGTCTGGTACACGGGCCAGTTCTACGCGCTCTTCTTCCTCACGCAAACGCTGAAGGTGGACGGCGCCAGCGCCAACATCCTGATCGCGCTGGCGCTGCTGATCGGCACGCCGTGCTTCCTGTTCTTCGGCGCGCTTTCGGACAAGATCGGCCGCAAGCCCATCATCATGGCTGGCTGCCTGATCGCGGCGCTCACCTACTTCCCGATCTTCAAGGCGATCACGCACTACGCGAACCCGGCGCTCGAAGCCGCCACGCAGCGCGCGCCGATCGTCGTGATCGCGAATCCGGCCGAATGCTCGTTCCAGTTCAACCCGGTTGGCACCTCGAAGTTCACGAGCTCGTGCGACATCGCCAAGAGCGCGCTCTCGAAGGCTGGCCTGAACTACGAGAACGTGGCCGCTCCGGCTGGCACGCTCGCGCAGATCAAGGTGGGCGACACGACCATCGACACGTTTGACGGCCGGGCGCCGGGCGCCAAGGAAGCCGGTGCGCTGTTCGAGAAAACGCTCGCGGCCACGCTGAAAGCGGCGGGCTATCCGCTCAAGGCCGACCCGGCGCAGCTCAACTGGCCGATGACCGTGGTGATGCTGACGATCCTCGTGATCTTCGTGACCATGGTGTACGGGCCGATCGCGGCGATGCTGGTGGAGATGTTCCCGACACGCATCCGCTACACCTCGATGTCGCTGCCCTATCACATCGGCAATGGCTGGTTCGGCGGCTTCCTGCCGGCGACGGCCTTCGCGATCGTGGCGGCGCGAGGCGATATCTACTCGGGCCTCTGGTATCCGATCATCATCGCGCTGGGCACCTTCGTGATCGGCATGCTGTTCGTGAAGGAAACCAAGGACTCGGATATCTACGCGCAGGATTGAGGCTGTGAACGCCGCCGGGCGGGGCTCTTCGCCCGGCGACTGCCTTCTCTGCAAAAAAGATGACGAAGGGGGTTGACAGCTTCGGGCCGAGTCGCGATAATTCTCTTCTTCGGCGAATTAGCTCAGCCGGTTAGAGCGACGGAATCATAATCCGCAGGTCCGGGGTTCGAATCCCTGATTCGCCACCAGTTGCAAAAGAAAGCCGCTGTCCCACAAGGACAGCGGCTTTTTTCTTTTCTCCGCCCAATCCCCCCATCAAACCGCCGCCACGAGTTGTTGCGCGATCAACGCCGTGATGTGCTTCTTCTCGTGCTCCGCGCGCTCGAGCATCCCCACGCTGCGAAATTCCGTCTCGCCCGGCAAGGACAGCACGCGCAGGGCCTCATCGTGCGCCCAGTTGGCGTTGCGCAAGAGCGGCACGACGGTCACGCCCACACCCTGCCTCACCAGCGCCGCTACGCCTTCCAGTGAACTGAGTTCGAGAAACACGTTGACCTTGTAGCGCCGCCGGCGCAACGCGCGGTCGATCAGAATGCCCGTTCGCTGCGTGCTGTCGAAGCGCAGGAACCGTTCGTTGCTCAGCAGTTGCGCTACCGAACCCGATTTCAGGCTCGCAGGCACCAGCGCGACAACAGGCTCGGTGTACAGCGGCGTCCAGCGCACACGCGCCGAGCGCCGCCCGGGCGTATCGACGAGCACGGCGCAATCGATCTCGCCCGCATCGAGTTGCGCGGCGAGTTCGATCGACCGCGCCGTCACGATGCGGATCTCCAGGCTCGGCCGCGCGGTCTTGAGCTTCGCCACGGCCTGAGCGAGCGCACTCACGGCCGACTCCACCGCGCCGATCGTGACCGGCCCCGTCTGCGCTTCGACTCCCGCCGCCAGCATGCGCATCGCCTCGTACTGCGCGAGCATCGCCTGGGCATGCGGCAGAAGCGCCTTGCCCATGGCGTTGAGCACGACCGTGCGCCCTGCCCGGTCGAACAGCTGCTGGCCGAAGGTTTCCTCGAGCGAGCGCATCTGCATGCTGATCGCCGACTGGGTCAGCGACAGATGCTCGGCGGCGAGCGCAAACGAGCCGTATCGGGCGATGGCGTCGAACGTGCGCAGCATTCGCAACGTACTCACAGGTTCATGTCCCCCAATTCATCAAAATTTCTGAAGTCTAATTTCAGAAAATATCACTTTTTTTTGATTGTCTGCGCAACCAGAATGATTCCACGCGAAAGCAGTCAGACCAACAACTGGAGGAGACGTCCGGATGGGGTTCTCAATTGAAACGGCCGGTGCAGCCACGCCGGCACACACCCAAAGCGCGGCGCGCCGTATCGACCTGCGTGTGATTGCGGTCGCAACCATCGGCAATGCGCTCGAGTGGTTCGACTTCACTGTGTTCACCTTCTTCGCCGCGGTCATCGCGAAGCAGTTCTTCCCGAGTGAGAATCCCACGGCCGCGCTGCTCGCAACGTGGACCACGTTCGGCGTCGGCTTCCTCACGCGCCCGCTCGGCGGCATCGTGCTCGGCAACTATGCGGACCGGCACGGCCGCAAGGCCGCCCTGCTCATCACGATCTTCGTGATGGCGCTCGGCGTGGCGGTCATCACGCTCGCGCCCACCTACGCGCAGATCGGGCTCGCTGCGCCGATCCTCATGCTCGTCGGGCGCTTTCTGCAAGGCTTCTCGGCGGGCGGCGAAGTGGGCAGCGCGACGGCGTTTCTGGTCGAGCACGCGCCTGTGGAACGCCGTGGCGTGTACGGCAGCTTCCAGATGATCGCGCAGGCCTGCGCCATGCTGCTTGGCGCGGCGGTGAGCGTCGCCATCACGCAGACGCTCACGACCGAGCAGATCAGCGCGTTTGGCTGGCGCATCCCGTTCGCGATTGGCCTCCTCATCGTGCCCGTAGGGCTGTACGTGCGCTCGCGCCTCGACGAGTCGCCGGTGTTCAGCGACGCGCGCCACGCGACGCACCCGAAACGCTCGCCTTTTCTCGAATCGCTGGTTTCGCACTGGCGTCAGGTGCTCGCGGGCTTCGGCCTGACGATATACGGCACGATCGGCACGTACCTCTTCTACTACTACATGCCGAGCTATGCCACGCGCTCACTCGGCGTGTCGTTCCAAAGCTCGGTGATCGCTTCGCTGTGCGCCGCAGTTGCGTATATCGTCGGCACGCTCGCTTCGGGCCGCATCTCGGACGCCGTAGGCCGCAAAAAGCCGATGGTGGCCTCGGCGGTGATCAGCCTGATCGTCGCGTATCCCCTCTTCCGGCTCGTGAGCGCCGTGCCCACGCTGCCTGTGCTGATCTTCGTGCAGTGCTGCCTGATGCTCTCGCTCGGCCTCTTTCAGGGCGCGTACTGCGCCTTCGTCTGCGAACTGTTTCCGGCGCGCGTGCGCGCCACGTCGCTCGCCATTGGCTACAACTTTGCGGTGATGATCTTCGGCGGTTTCGCCGGCGCGATCGCCACGCTGCTGATCGGCTGGACCGGCGACAAGCTCTCCGTCGTCTACTACGGCCTCTTCGGCGCAGCCGTTGGCCTCATCACCCTGCTCTTGCTGAAAGACCGCTCGCGCCAGCCTTTGCTATAGGCGACGCGACGCATTCACCATCCATCGCGCAGCCGTCCCGCGTACGGCTGCCGCGCATCATCACCGAAACGAAGGGAGTCTCATGACCATCATCGCCGAAATCGCCGCAGCCGAAGCCGAACTGCAAGCCATTCGCCGCGACATCCACGCCCACCCCGAATTGCGCTACGAAGAAGATCGCACGTCCGCGCTCGTCGCCGAACGGCTCGAATCGTGGGGCATCGAGGTCACGCGCGGTCTTGGCAAAACCGGCGTCGTCGGCGTGCTGCGCAACGGCACCGGCACGAAAACCATTGGCCTGCGCGCCGACATGGACGCGCTGCCGATCCAGGAGCTCAACACGTTCGCGCACGCATCGAAGCATGCGGGCAAGATGCACGCGTGCGGCCACGACGGCCACACCGCGATGTTGCTCGGCGCGGCGCAGCATCTGTCGCAGCATCGCAATTTCGACGGCACGGTGGTGTTCATTTTCCAGCCCGCCGAGGAAGGCGGCGGCGGCGCGAAAGCCATGCTCGAAGACGGCCTCTTCGAGAAGTTTCCCGTCGATGCGGTGTTCGCCCTGCACAACTGGCCGGGCCTCGCCGCGGGCAGCTTCGGCGCGCGCGTGGGTGCGACCCAGGCGTCGAGCAACGAGTTCCGCATCGTCGTGAAGGGAACGGGCGCGCACGCCGCCATTCCGCAAGACGGCATCGACCCTGTACTGACCGCCATGCAGATCGGCACGGGCCTGCAAAGCATCATGACGCGCAACAAGCGCCCGATCGACGCCGCCGTGCTCTCGATCACGCAGATGCAGGCCGGCGAGGCCGTCAACGTGATTCCCGACACGGCGACGCTGGCCGGCACGGTGCGCACGTTCTCGCTCGAGGTGCTCGATCTGATCGAGAAGCGCATGCGCGAGTTCTCGGAGGCGACGGCGGCCGCTTACGGTTGCACGGTGGAGTTTTCGTTCCACCGCAACTATCCGCCGACGGTCAACACCGAGGCCGAGACGCACTTCGCGCTCGACGTCATGAAGGAAGTCGTCGGGGCGAACCATGTGGTGCGCAATATCGACCCGACCATGGGCGCAGAGGACTTTTCGTTCTTCCTGCTCGAGCGCCCCGGCTGCTACGCCTATATCGGCAACGGCACCGACGGCGATCATCGCGCGCATGGCCACGGCCTCGGCCCGTGCATGCTGCACAATACGAGCTACGATTTCAACGACAACGTGCTTACGCTGGGATCGACGTACTGGGTGCGCCTCGTCGAGGCCTTCCTCACGAAATAAGCGCTCATGCCTTCCCTGTTCTCTACCACCTACAGCGAGGCGCGCGCCCGGTTCATGGGCGCCGCCGCCTCACGCGGCCTGGCGCTCGCGAGCCACGTCATCCCTGAAATGGAGGGACGCGAAGGCGAGGCGCTCGCAACCGACGTCGTCCGGCTCGGCCCCGCGAACGCGAAACGCCTGCTCGTGCTGACGTCCGGCACGCATGGCGTCGAAGGGTTTTGCGGGAGCGCGGCGCAAACGGCGTTGCTCGGCGACGCCGCGCTGCAGGCGCGCATCACCGCGCTCGGCGTGGCGGTGCTCGTCGTGCATGCGATCAACCCGTACGGCTTCTCGTGGCTCTCGCGCACGAACGAGGACAACGTCGACCTCAATCGCAACAGCATCGATTTCACGCGTCCGGTGCCGTACAACGAGGACTATGAGGCGCTGCACACGCTGCTGGTGCCTGCGCAATGGCCGCCTTCGGACAGCAACGCCGAGGCAATCGCGAGCTACATTGCGAGCCACGGCGAACCGGCCTATCAACGCGCGCTGACAACCGGCCAGTATCATCATGCCGACGGCCTTTTCTACGGCGGCGAGCGGCACGTATGGAGCACCCGCCTGCTGCAGACGCTGCTCGCGCAACACGCGAACGCGTGCGAGCAGATCGGCTGGATCGACTTTCATACCGGCCTTGGTCCGGCCGGACATGGCGAGAAGATCTGCGTGGGCCGCATCGATGCGGCGGAGCTGGCGCGTGCGCGTGCCTGGTGGGGCGCCGACGTGGCAAGCCCGCTCGACGGCTCGACGATCGCGTCGAACGTGGGAGGCCCGATTCTCGACACGCTGCGCACGACCTGCCCGCGCGCGCAGACAACGGCGATCGCGATCGAGTTCGGCACCGTGCCGCTAGTGCCAATGCTGCATATGTTGCGCGCCGATGTGTGGGTGCGCCGCCATCCGGACGCGCCGGAAGCCGCAGGCATTCGCGAGCAGATCCGCGCGGCGTTCTGCTTCGATGACCCGCTCTGGCAAGGGGAGATTCTCGGCCAGTCGCGCGCGGCCATCCTGCAAGGGGTGCTCGGCCTTTCGCGGATGCCTGTCGGCGGGCGTTAACTGCCGCTAACGGCCGCTATATCGTCTTAGCGAGTTTCGAGCGCCACTGCGGCGCTCATCGCACGCGCTTGCGCTCGCGCTTCGTTTCGTACATCGAACGATCGGCGTATTCGATCAGCGCCGTCATCTCGGTGCCGTCTTCGGGCAGGATGGCCACGCCTACGCTCACACCGAGATCGATGCGGTTCCCTTCAAACTCGAATGGCTCGCCCACCGTGTCCACAAGCCGGCGGCTGTATGCCTCCGCATCCCCGCGCCCCGCGATGCCGGGCAAGATCACTGCGAATTCGTCGCCGCCCACGCGCGCGGCCGTGTCCACGCGGCGGCTGTGGCGAGCGATGCGCGTCGCGGTCTCCCGGATCGCCGCGTCGCCGGCGCGATGGCCGTAGCAGTCGTTGATCGGCTTGAGGCCATCCATGTCGAGATTGAGCACGCCGAGTCCGCCCGACGAACGCACGGCGAGATCCACCGACTGGCGCAAGCGATCGTAGAAGAGCGCGCGATTAGGCAGCCCTGTGAGCGCGTCGTGCGTTGCACGCAAATAAAGCTCGCTCGTCTCGTGCCGCGCGGCATGGAACATGGCCGCGGCGATGAGCTCGGACATCAGCGAGAGCGTGCGGATGTCCTCGTCGTTGAAAGCATTCACTTCCGCATGCGTGACTTTCAAAACGCCAACGGTCGTCTCGAGGTGCTTGAGCGGCGTGACGATCATCGAGCGCAGGCCGGCGCGGCGGCAGGCTTCGCGGTCCACGCGCGGGTCGGTTTCGGCGTCGTCGCAGCGCAGGATCTCGCCCTCGCGCACGCACATGCCCGACAGACTCGTCTCGCGTGCAAGGCGCAAACCGAGCAGGTTCGCGACGCTGCCCGAAGCCGCGCGGTACACCATGTCCTCGCCTTCGGCGAGTTCGACGACGGCACCGTGCGCACCTGTGAGCTGCTCGGTGCGCTCGGCCACGTAGGCCATCACGCCGCCGAGATCGAGCCCGAGCTTCGCGATGTCCGACTGCGCCTTGATGATTTCCAGCAGGGTTGCGTTGTCCAGTTGCGTGTCTTTCGCTTCGTTGTTCTTCATCGCTTGACCGTTAGCCGTGCCTTTGACTTGCTGACGGCGCTGAAAGCCGAAGCGCCGTTGGATCGTGCTAAAGCATAGCAAACGTTGTTAATTGCGCCAGCGCAAACGTTTCACATCTTCGGTTCGCGGCGCCTTGCTGCAATTCGTTGCGGGCGCATCCACTCAGCCTTCGATACGCTCGCGCGTCACGCGCAACAGCGCCGCCATCGCGCGGCTCGCCGCAAGCGCGTCGCGCTGCGCGATCGCGTCGTATACGAGCGTGTGGTCGGGCAGCGCCGCGTTGAACACGTCGGCGCGCTTCGCATTCACGCGCAACTGGCCTTCGAGCGTGCGCTCGATCAGCGTGCCGAGCGGCACCAGCAATTCGTTGCGGCACGCCCCCAGCACCGCAAGGTGAAAGCGCAGGTCCGCGCGCACCCATTCGTCCACATTGCGCGCCTCGGCCATGGCCGCGTGCGCGGCGGCGATCGACGCCAGCGCATCGGCATCGTGCGCGCTCGCGGCCAGCCCGGCCGCGAATGGCTCGATCATTTCGCGCATTTCCTGGAGCTTGAGCGCGAACGCGAGCGGCGGCGCCACGCGCGCGTACCAGTCGAGCACGTCGGCATCGAGCAGGTTCCATGCGGCGCGCTCGCGCACACGCGTGCCCACTTTCGGCCGCGACTCCACGAGGCCCTTGGACGTGAGCGTGCGCAGCGCCTCGCGCAGCACCGTGCGGCTCACGTCGAAGCGCGCCATGAGCTCAGCCTCGCGCGGCAGGACCGCGCCGGGCGCGTGGTCGCCGCGCAGGATCGCGCTGCCGAGTTCGAAGGCCACCGTGCCGTGCAGATCGCGCTGAATGGCTGTTCTCCTGGATATTGGGAATCGACGCGAAATAATACTATTAATAGCACTTTAAGGCGAATTTTGCAGTAGCATGTGCTCCGAGACGCGCCGGGCATCCGTCCGTGCCGTGCGCCCTATCTGGAGACACCGCATGAAAATCACCAAGCTCGAAACCTTCGTCGTCCCGCCGCGCTGGCTCTTTCTGAAGATCGAAACGGACGAGGGGATCGTCGGTTGGGGTGAGCCGATCGTCGAAGGCCGCGCGCACACGGTCGCTGCCGCCGTCGATGAACTCGCCGACTATCTGATCGGCAAGGACCCGCTGTTGATCGAGGACCACTGGCAGGTGATGTATCGCGCGGGCTTCTATCGCGGTGGCCCGATCTCGATGAGCGCCATCGCGGGTGTCGATCAGGCGCTCTGGGACATCAAGGGCAAGCATCATGGCGTGCCCGTTCACGCGCTGCTCGGCGGCCAGGTGCGCGACAAGATCAAGGTGTATTCGTGGATTGGCGGCGACCGTCCGAGCGACGTGGCCAACAATGCGCGCGCCGTGGTCGAGCGCGGCTTCAAGGCCGTGAAGATGAACGGCTCCGAAGAGCTGCAGATCATCGACACGTTCGACAAGGTGCAAGGCGTCATCAACAACGTGGCAGCCGTGCGCGAGGCCGTGGGGCCGAACGTCGGCATTGGCGTGGACTTCCATGGCCGCGTGCACAAGCCCATGGCCAAGGTGCTCGCCAAGGAACTCGATCCGTTCAAGCTCATGTTCATCGAAGAGCCGGTGCTCTCCGAAAACGTCGAGGCGCTGCGCGACATCGTCAACCAGACCAGCACGCCGATCGCGCTGGGCGAGCGTCTCTATTCGCGCTGGGATTTCAAGCACATTCTCGCGGGCGGTTACGTCGACATCATCCAGCCCGACGCTTCGCACGCGGGCGGCATTACCGAATGCCGCAAGATCGCCGCCATGGCCGAAGCCTATGACGTCGCGCTCGCGCTGCACTGCCCGCTCGGCCCGATCGCGCTCGCCACCTGCCTGCAGATCGACGCGGTGAGCTACAACGCGTTCATCCAGGAGCAGAGCCTCGGCATTCACTACAACAAGGGCAACGACCTGCTCGACTACATCAGGAATCCCGAAGTCTTCAAGTACGAAGACGGCTTCGTTTCGATTCCGCAAGGCCCGGGTCTTGGCATCGACGTGAACGAGGAGAAGGTGCGCGAGATGGCGAAGACCGGTCACCGCTGGCGCAATCCGGTGTGGCGTCACGAGGATGGCAGCGTCGCCGAATGGTGATGCGCGGATGAACGTCGAACGCGC
The DNA here is from genome assembly GCF_905220155.1 of Paraburkholderia sp. J7. Classification (NCBI taxonomy): domain Bacteria; kingdom Pseudomonadati; phylum Pseudomonadota; class Betaproteobacteria; order Burkholderiales; family Burkholderiaceae; genus Paraburkholderia; species Paraburkholderia sp. J7. The sequence continues at coordinate 171,685 of NZ_CAJMYZ010000013.1, forward strand.
GGCACGCAACGTAACGTGATGCGCTTAACGCCGCGCGTTTCGGCGGCGTAACATTTCGCGCGGCTTTGCGCGCTCCGGCGCGCAGGCTAGCGAATCGCGCGAGCCGCTTTTGTCGTTTGCGCACACAGCCAGTTCATGGAAAACCGCGCCACTCAAGGCGCGGCCATCATCGCGCGCATACGCCGCCAGCGAACGCCACTCGCTGGCCTGCTCCTTGCTGATTCCTTTGCAACCCAATTCCGGCATTGCAAAGGTTTCCATGGACGCGTCGCTTCCCGACTATCTCATTCGCGAACAAGCCGCCGTCGGCGCACTCGTCGCCTTCGGCTTCATGCGCGTGCTCGCTGGCGCCATTGCCTTCATGCGCGGCTGGCGCATAGGCTGGGTGGAGTACGCCGCGATCGGCGCAGCAGCGCTGTGGTGCGCGCCGCAGCTGCTCGCGCTGATCGCGAATCCGTCGTCCGTGGCCGCGCTCGCGGAACTCGAAGGCAACGCCACGGGCTGCGCCATCGCCCTCTTCTTCGCACCGATCCTTAGTCACCGGCTCGGCTACGAGTAAGTGACAGCGCAGCCGCAGCGGCTACGTTTCAGCCCTGCAACACGTAGCCCGGCACGGTGTGCGCGAGCGCAGCGGCAGTCACCAGCACGCCGATCATCACGATCGCTTCGAGATGGATCACGTTGACGAAGCGTCGCGCCGCCGCTGTCGACGCCGCGCGCCGCAGCTCCGGCATCGCGACGAGCCGGTTGAAGCCACCCATCGCGAGCGCGAGCACGACGAGCGCAGTCTTGAGCAACAGCACTCGGCCCCACTCGCTGTTCATGATGGCCTCGAGCGAGCCGCCGCTGCCGCGCAGGGTGTTGAATACGCCCGTCGCGATCACGAAGCCCACCGCGAAGAACGCCACGTTCGAGACCTGGCCCGCCGTGCGGATCAGCACGCCGCGCGCCGTCGACGCGCCGAGTGCCGGCAGGACAGCCAGGCCGCCCGCCATGACAATGCCGCTCCACGCGCTGGCGCTCAGCACATGCAACGTATGAAGGCCGAGCGCCGCCGAGGCGAAGCCCGCGTCGGCGGCGTGCCCGAGCCCCGCGCGCCCCGCGGCGATGGCGACGAGCGCGAGCCACAGCACGCCGTCACGCGCCACGCTCGAGGCCGCGAACGCGCAGCCGAGCAGCACGAGCGCGCCCGCGAAAGCCACGGACCACGCGTGGCCGACATGCGTTTGCGACAGCACCGTGCCGACCACGCCGAACGCGCTCGGCAATGACTCGCCACTGACCGACGCGCTTTCGTAAAGCATCCACATGACGAGTGCCGCGACGAGCACGACCGCCGAGGCGCGAAGCGAGCGTTGCGCACGCAGCCATGCAAGGCGCGCGGGCGCGACGGCTGTGCGGCCGTCCTTGTCGAGCCACGCGCTGTAGAACGCCGAGCCGAGCGCGAAGGCGTAAGCAATGTTGACAATGGCCGCCATGGCGACCTGCCCGATCCAGAGCCAGTCAGCTTTCATCGGACCTCGCCCTCCCGCGTGTTGCGGGTCGCGCGGACTTCGCGCGGAGTGGATCGGTCGGCTTGATGCAACGCTTGATGCAACGATAGGGAAAGTGCAATTGGAGTCATCGAGACAAGTGGCAAGGAAACAACATGAAAACAGCAACGGCAGGACACCGACGCAGCACATCGCAACGCTACGCACGCCCGCAAGCGTGCCTCGTTCGATAGCCGCCGCACCAATCGGTTCAATGCGGCTTTAGCACTGGTTCGAAGCCGGTTCAACGCGGATTCCATGCGCGAGCATCGAGTCCGCGCACGCGACGGAATGCGGCTTCCGCATGCGCCCGGCATGAACTCGTACACGAACCCAGCAGCGAGCGGCTCGGCGAGTGTGGCGCGGGTGCGGGACAACCCCGTGTCACCGATCGGCGAACAGGTGCAGAATCATAACCGGCGCCGCCGCGACGATCGGCCGCAAGCACGTCGCGATGTCGCCACGAAGGTGTCGGAGGGCTCTTGTGGCGCATGCGGCAAATGGTCACTATAAGTTCCCGATGCTAGAATCTGCTGCGTCGCCGCAGCGCGCCCGGTCTTCTGCTTTCATCGCGCGCAGCCTGGAAGCCGGGCCGTTCGAAGCCTGGTCAGGTCCACGATAAAGATGGAGTTACGCGTGTCCCCAAGACGTATCTTCCGACCGCTCATTCCGCTCGTCGCGCCTCTGGCAGCAGCACTTTTGCTCGGGTCGACCAGCGTTCTCAGCGCTGCCTATGCCCAGACGGCGGCCTCGGCCCCGCAGCCCAGCGCCCCCGACACGATCGCCTCGCGCGTGCAAGGCTGCACCGCGTGCCACGGCTCGCACGGGCAGGGCACCGACAACGACTACTTCCCGCGTCTCGCCGGCAAACCGGCCGAGTACCTGTTCAACCAGCTAATGAACTTTCGCGAGGGTCGCCGCAAGTACCCTCCGATGAATTATCTGGTCACCTATCTCTCCGACGACTACCTGCACGAGATCGCGACGTTCTTCTCGCAGCAGCGGCCGCCCTACCCGGCGCCCGCGAAGCCTTCGGTCGGCAGCGACACGCTCGCGCGCGGCCAGCAGATCGTGCTGCACGGCGACCCGGCCAAGCAGGTGCCCGCCTGCGCGGCCTGCCACGGCGCAAAGCTCACCGGCATGGAGCCGGCCATTCCGGGTCTGGTCGGTCTGCACATGGACTACATCAGCGCGCAGATCGGCGCCTGGCGCTCGGGCTCGCGGCATGCGAAGGCGCCCGACTGCATGCATACGATCGCCACACGCCTCACCGACGAAGACGTGAACGCGGTCGCGGCCTGGCTCTCGACGCAGAGCGCGCCGCAGAACCCCGTGCCGGCGCCGGCTGGCTCACTCAAGACGCCGCTTGCCTGCGGCAGCGAACCGCAATAAGGCGCCGGGGGAGACAGCCAATATGAACCGCAAGTCCCTGTTCGCACTTTCCGCCGTCGTCGTGGCCGCCGCGGCGGCCCTCGTGCCGGTGCTCTGGTCGGGCACCCACTATCTGCAAAATGGCGCGGCGCTTGCCGCGACGCCCGTCGATCAGGCCGATCTCATCAAGAAGGGCGAGTATCTCGCGCGCGCCGGCGACTGTATCGCCTGCCACACCGTGCGCGGCGGCCAGATGTTCGCGGGCGGCCTGCCGATGGCTACGCCGTTCGGCACGCTCTACACGCCCAACATCACGCCCGACGACCAGTACGGCATCGGCAAGTGGAGCGCCGACGACTTCTATCGCGCCATGCACACGGGCCGCTCGAAAGACGGCAGCCTGCTCTATCCGGCCTTCCCGTTCGCGAGCTACACCAAGGTCACGCGCGCCGACGCCGACGCGATCTTCGCCTATCTGCGTTCGGTCCCGCCGGTCAACGTGCCTAGCCGTCCGCACGAGCTCAAGTTCCCGTTCAACAACCGGAACCTGCTGATCGGCTGGCGCACGCTGTTCTTCCGCGAAGGCGAGTACAAGCCCGATCCGACCAAGTCGGTCGAATGGAACCGTGGCGCGTATCTCGTCGAAGGCCTCGGCCACTGCGGCATGTGTCACACGTCCATCAACGCGGTGGGCGGCCCGGTCAACTCGGCGGCCTTCGCGGGCGGCCTGATCCCGCTGCAGAACTGGTACGCGCCGTCGCTCACGGGCAGTGAAGGCGGTCTTGGCGACTGGGACATCAAGGACATCGCGAGCCTCCTGAAGACCGGCGTTTCCCAGCGCGGCGCCGTGTTCGGCCCGATGGCGGACGTGATCCACAACAGCCTGCAATACCTCTCGGACGACGATATCCATGCGATGGCCTCGTATCTGAAGACCATCCCGCAGAAGAAGGAAGCGCCCGAAACGATGCAGATGGAGACTTCGGAGGCGTTCGGTGGCGAACTCTTGCAGCAAGGTCAGAAGATCTACCATGACCAGTGTGCAAAGTGCCACGCGGAGAACGGTCTGGGCATGCCGCCGAACTTCCCGCCGCTGGCGAACAATCAGTCGATCCAGATGCATTCGGCCGTGAATCCGATCCGCATGGTGCTCAACGGCGGCTATCCGCCGAGCACGGGGGGCAACCCGCGCCCGTACGGCATGCCGCCGTTCGCGCAGTCGCTCTCGAACCAGGAGGTGGCGGCCGTGGTGACCTTCATCCGCATGTCCTGGGGCAACAAGGGCACGCCGGTGTCCCCGCAGCAGGTTGCCGACCTGCGGTCGTCTCCGCTCGACTGACGCACTGTCGACCAGAGTTAGCGCTTCAGCGCTTACTCTGGTCCCATGCAGAGCAGCCCACCGCCGTTAGGGCTTCAGCCCTTACGGCGGTCCCACGCAAGTGGTTACTGTTATAGTGGCGGTTGCCTGATAAGGGCGCAGTCCGCGAAAGCGCGGGCTGCGCCCTTCGCTATTTGGCGCCGGGCCGTGTGGTGAAAACGGTTCCGTGGCCCGTCAGGCCGGGTTTTGAACGCTGCGCTCGAGCACGGCGCCGTACGGGGTGGAACCGTGTTCCAACGGTGCGCGTTGCGCTCAAGAAGAACAAGGAGTGGTCGTCATGCACGCCGGTGAGCGTCTGAACAGCATTACTCACCTCGTGGGCGCGATGTTGTCGGTAGCGGGGCTCGTCTCGCTCGTGACGCTCGCGGCGCTGGATCACGACGCGTATAAGGTCGTGAGCTTTGCGGTATACGGGGCGATGTTGTGCGCGCTGTACACGATCTCGACGCTGTATCACGGCGTGCGCGGCATCCGTCTGAAGGCAGTGCTGCAAAAGTGCGACCACGCGGCGATCTATCTGCTCATCGCGGGAAGCTATACTCCGTTCACGCTTGTGACGCTGCGCGGGCCTTGGGGCTGGTCGCTCTTCGGTGTGAGCTGGGGGCTCGCGGCGCTTGGCATCGTGCAGGAACTCACGCTCGGGCGGCGCACGAGAGTGCTGTCGATGGTGCTCTACGTGGTGATGGGCTGGCTCGCGGTGGTGGCGGTTCGCCCGCTCGTCGAGGCTTTGCCGGCAGCGGGCACGGCGTGGTTGCTGGCCGGCGGCGTCATATACAGCGTCGGCATTTATTTTTTCGTCAATGACGAGCGCATCCGGCACGGACATGGAATCTGGCATCTGTTCGTGCTCGCCGGGAGCGTTTGTCAATTCGTGAGCGTCGCGCGCTACGTCGCGTGACGCGTCAATGCGAAGGCATCGCACGGCCGCCGCAGTGTCCGCGGCCGCACGATGCAACTTAACGCCAGACGACGTGTCTTCCTGGACCCGTCCGTTCCATGAAGAAAAAACGCGGCGCGCGCACTGGCGCGCCGTCCGAACAACGCGAAGAAGCGGCTTCGCCGGGCGCATGTGAACCCGGCAACACCGCTTTGGCTGCGCAGCGCGCCCTCGGGCCGCGAAGCGACGCCCGCGCTACTGCAATACAACAGGTGTTTATGTCTTTCGATTCTCTCGGCTTGTCCGAACCGCTGGTCCGCGCAGTCAACGAACTTGGGTACAGCACGCCCACGCCGATCCAGGCGCAAGCGATTCCCGCCGTGCTCGGCGGCGGCGATCTGCTCGCCGGCGCGCAAACCGGCACCGGCAAGACCGCCGGCTTCACGCTGCCGATCCTGCAACGCTTGACGGACATGCCGCCGGCTGCGAACGGAAAGCGCGTGGTGCGCGCGCTGATCCTCACGCCCACGCGTGAGCTGGCTGCGCAGGTCGAAGAGAGCGTGCGCGCCTACGGCAAGTATCTGAAGCTCAAGTCCACGGTGATGTTCGGCGGCGTGGGCATCAATCCGCAAATCGACGCACTCAAGCGCGGCGTGGATATCGTGGTCGCGACGCCGGGGCGCCTGCTCGATCACATGCAGCAAAAGACGATCGACCTTTCGCAGCTCGAGATTCTCGTGCTCGACGAAGCCGACCGCATGCTCGACATGGGCTTCATCCACGACATCAAGCGCGTGCTCGCGAAGCTCCCGCCCAAGCGCCAGAACCTGCTCTTCTCGGCCACCTTCGCCGATGAGATCAAGGCGCTCGCCGACAGCCTGCTCGACTCGCCCGCGCTCATTGAAGTCGCGCGCCGCAACACCACGGCCGAAACGGTGGCACAAAAGATCTATCCCGTCGACCGCGACCGCAAGCGCGACCTGCTCACGCATCTGATCCGCCAGCACAACTGGTTTCAGGTGCTCGTGTTCACGCGCACCAAGCACGGCGCGAACCGCCTCGCCGAGCAGCTCACGAAGGACGGCATCAGCGCGCTCGCGATTCACGGCAACAAGAGCCAGTCGGCACGCACGCGCGCTTTGAGCGAGTTCAAGGACGGCACGCTCCAGGTGCTCGTCGCCACGGACATCGCCGCGCGCGGCATCGATATCGACCAGCTTCCGCACGTCGTCAACTATGATCTGCCGAACGTGCCCGAGGACTACGTGCACCGCATCGGCCGCACGGGCCGCGCGGGCGCGACGGGCGAAGCCGTGTCGCTCGTGTGCGTGGACGAGCATCAGTTGCTCAAGGACATCGAAAAGCTGATCAAGCGTGCGGTGCCCCAAGAGGTCATTGCGGGCTTCGAGCCGGACCCGAACGCAAAGCCCGAGCCGATCCAGCGCCGCAGCCAGCCGCAAGGCCGCTCGCCGCGCCAGGGGCAAGGCCAGGGCCGCGGTGCGTCGAATGGCGCAAATGCCGCGAACGGCGGACGCCCCGCGCAGGCGCGCGAATCGCGTGAGCCGCGCGGTGGTAATCGCGAAGGTGGCCGTGAAGGCAACCGCGAAGGCAACCGTGACGGTGGCCGTGAAAACAACCGCGCGCATGCAGCCAACGGCGGCGGCAACAACGGCCAGCGCCCGGCCAAGCCGGCATCGAATGGCGGCGGCGTGCGCACCGCCAAGCCCGTGAAACAGCAAGGCGCGAATCACGGCGCACAAGGCGCGCGCGGCGAGCATACGCGTCGCGAAAGCCAGCGCGGCGTTTCGCACGAAAGCGCGCTGGGCCGCCCGCAACAACGCAAGCCGCAGGGCAACCCGGGCGCGCTGCTCGGTGGCCGCCCAGGCGGCAATTCGCGCCGCGACGGCAACGGTCAGCGCGATCGCTGATCTTCGCGTCCAGCAACGAAAAAGCCCGCTCTAGCAGCGGGCTTTTTGTTTTCACGCGCTAACGTCTTAGCGGAAGAAGACGTGTTCCGTGATCTTCGCGAGCGGATAGTGCACGCCCGGCCGGATTTTCGCGGGCAGATTGAGCGGCTTGAGCAGCATCTTCACGCACATGTCGGCGGAAAGATTGTGGCGCACCAGCTTGTTCACGCGCGCGGTGAGTTCGCGGCTATAGGCCTCGTCGCGCACGCGGTCGGGGTAGCGGCCCGCGTACACGTGGCGCAGCGCGATCGCGGAATCCTCGTTCCTGATTTCCATCACGCGGCGCATGAGCGCGCCGAGCACGGCGAGACGCCCGTGCCCGTCTATCTGGTTGTACTTCTTGAAATACCTGAAAAAGTGCTTGTAGTGACGCACTTCGTCGCTGCGAATGTTGTCGGTGATTTCCTTGAGCACGGGCTCGTCCGAATACTCGCCAATCGCACGGTAGAGCGTGGCGGTGCCGGTTTCGACCACGCAGCGCGCGACCATTTCGAGCGCGCGCGTTTTCTCGAACTCCTCGAACGAACAGGTCTTCGAATACTCTTCGATGAAGGTTGCATACGCCGCGTCCCAATCGAACTCGGGCCACACGTACTGGATGTACGTTTTCAGCGCACGCCCATGTTGAAGCTCCTCGGGCTCCCATTCGCGGTTGAGCCACTCGGAGACCTCGGGGTCGCCTTTGAAGAACACGTTCAGGTTACTGGTGTAAAGGTCAGAACCGCTTTCGATGAAAGACGAGGCGGCGAGGAGCAGCATCAGGTCTTCGTTGGCGGCGGCACGTTGACGGTCGATACGTGTGAGATCGATGTCTTCGATGCGCCAGGGCATCTCATGGCAAGGCTCGTTTTCGTTACGCATTGTGTCCTACTCCCGAAGCGGTATCTTCGCTCACGACGCGCAGCGCGAAGCCGGAAGCCCCGAGGCCCGGCGGGCGGCGCCAGTCACGCGCGGCGAACATTACCAGCCATCCCTAATTCAATCTTAGCCGTAGTTTCGCGTAGCTGCAGTCACACAGCACAGACCGGGCCCGACCCTCACAGTTCCGGGAATAGACGACTTCTCCACATTACGTCATGTGACGCGCATTGGCCGCGACTGACCGGGACCGGCCGCGGCGCAAACGGAATACCCACTGGAAATACCGGCCCGCGATGCGTGGCGGATCGAGGCGCACTCGCCCGCGGCGTGCCGCGATGCAGTACGAACTTCAAGTGATTTCGCGAATCAGGACGGCTCGTGCCACCGCTGCAAGCGGGTTCGAATGTCAAAGGGAATATTTTTGGGGCGTGGTTTGTACAACGCAGCGGCGTTGACTACACTCCAGTTCCCCGAGGTAGATCCCGGGCTGGATGCCGTTTGGGCCGCGCACAGGCTGCCCGGGCGGCCGGTCCCTCCGGCCAGACGATTCTCCCCGGTCGCAGGCTTTCGCTCACACCACCGCATTCCTGTCGCTGCGCCGCCCTGCGGGCTGCAACCGGCGACCTCTGATGCGGCAACACGGAGAGAACGATGCTGAGTCCGCATGAATTCGCCACCCTGCTGCTAGTACAGGACGCCCCCAACCAGCTCGACATGGAACGAGAAGAACTGGACGCCTTGCTCGAACGACAGCTCGTCCAACTGGAGCGCCTTGCATCCGGCCTTCAGCAATGGCGACTAACCGAAATCGGCGACTCTGCGTTGCGCGCCATCAAACGGTGTTCGTAGCCTGATCCGGCGGGCCCGGTGCCCGCCCAGCCACAGGCTCCATTGCCCTCTATCGATTTGCGCGGACGTATGGATCGTCCGCCAGCCCGGCTTGTCGGGCACGTCCCCGATGCAGGCGCACGGCAGTAGACGTACGCGCCTGCAGTGCATGGTCACGCGGACCCGCGCGCTTCATGCCCGCGTGACCATTTTTTTGCGCCCTTGCACGCCCTCCCGCACGGCGCGCGTTGTTTCGCGCGACGCGTGCTTCTTCGCACGCGCGTAGACACGCGCCCTGCCACACCGCTATCCGCCTACCCCGCTCGCAGCGTAGGGTCGACCGCCGAGCGCCAGCTCAGCGCCTGCGCGCGCTGGGTATTGAGGAAGTTCACCCACTCGCCCCGCGCCTGAGCGTTACCGCTCTTGCCGAGCGTGGTGTATTGCTGCGCGAGTTGAGCCTGGAAGCCGCAAAACTGGTCCTGGGGCAGCCTGCCGCGCCGATTGGCGACCCAGGCGTCGAACATGGCCGCGTAGACGCCCGGCGCATACACGCCGAAATCGACCGCCTGGCCGCCGCACATCTGCTGCAAGGCGGCCAGCGACGGTGCGCGCCCCCCGCCTTCCGGGCCCGGCGGCGCGCCCACGCACCCCGCGAGCAGCATGGCCGCACCGATCATTGCAATTGCACGCATGATTGCCTCGTTATCGTTTTCGACTGGTTGGAACGACTGCATTCCGACTCGGTTATTCTCGCACCGCGCCGTGTACCGCGAGTGCGCTGCGGCCAAAAAGCAAAAGCACGTATGATTGGGGGTTTCCACCTTCCCGCCTGCCTGGCTCGGGCGCGCGCATCGGCCCTGGCCGCGCGTTACCCGGCCTCTCGTTTCACGCATGATCGACCATCTCATCTGCGACTGTGACGGCGTGCTCGTCGACAGCGAAGTCATTGCCGACCGCGTTCTCTTCGACACGCTCAGCAGCACCTTTCCCGGCATCGATTTTCACGCCGCCGTGAACGCGGCGTTCGGCCAGCAGACCTCGCGCTTTCTCGCCGATGTGGCCGCCCGCTTCGACCTCACGATGCCCGAGGACTTTCTCGAGACGATCGAACATCGTTGCGAAGCGGCCATTGCCGAGTCGGTGAGCCCGATCAACGGCGTGCGCGACGCCTTGCGCCAGGTGACGCTGCCCGCCGCCGTCGTGTCGAACAGCCGGCTCACGCGCGTGCACGCTTCGGTGCGGCGCGCCGGGCTCGACACGATCTTCGGCGAGCGTATCTTCAGCGCCGAGCAGGTCGCGCGGCCCAAGCCTTATCCGGACGTGTACCTGCACGCGGCGAAGCAGCTCGGCGTGGAGCCGGCGCGCTGCGTCGTCGTCGAGGACAGCATTTCGGGTTTGAACGCCGCGCGCGCGGCGGGCATGAAGACGATCGCGTTCGTCGGCGCGAGCCACATTCCTTCGGGCTACACCGACGTGCTGCGCGAGATGGGCATTACGCGCATCATGGCGCACATGGAAGAATTGCCGGCGCTCGTCGAGGCCGGTGTGCGCGGCGAATTCGGCGACGTGCAGTCTTGAGGCGGCGCGTGCGCAGACCGCACGAGCCTTAAAGAGAGCGAGACTCGGCGCCTGTCGGCGCCGCGTCTCTCATCTCGCTACTTCAGCGACCCTTAGGCCGGTTCGGCGCAGCGCTCGCGCGCCACAGCGAGCGATTCACGGAACGCCACCAGCTCGGCAATCGTGAGCATCGGCAGGTTGTGCAGCTTCGCGAAGTCGTCGACCTGCTTGCCGCGCGCCATCGTGCCATCGGGGTTCATCAGCTCACACAGCACGCCGGCTGGCGCGAGGCCCGCGAGCACCGCCAGATCGACGGTGCCTTCGGTATGGCCGCGACGCGCCAGCACGCCGCCGCGCTGCGCGCGCAGCGGGAAGACGTGGCCGGGACGCACGATATCGTCAGGCTTCGCGTTTGGAGCGATCGCAGCGCGGATCGTCGTCACGCGGTCGGCGGCCGAAACGCCCGTGCTCACGCCGTCGCGCGCTTCGATCGAGACCGTGAACGCGGTGCGGTTGCGGCTTTCGTTGTGGGCCACCATCGGCGGCAGCTCGAGCGCGCGCACTTTCTCGTCGGAGAGGCACAGGCACACAATGCCGCTGCATTCGCGGATGAAAAGCGCCATCGTTTCGGGCGTCAGGCGTTCGGCGGCGACGATCAGGTCGGCTTCGTCCTCGCGGTCGTGGTCGTCCTGCAGCACGACCGGGCGGCCTTCGCGCATGGCTTGCAACGCGGCGGCAATGCGCGGCGGCACCGGCTCGGAATCGATGAACGGGAGATCGGCGGCGGCGTCGAGCGGCGCGCCTTGGGATGCAGCGAGAGTATTACTGGACATGTGAAACGCTCCTCGCGAGAGTTAGGCGAAAAACGTTTCAGGGCATTGCAAACAGACAGGAATCCCCGGCACGCGTGATTCGGCAGGCACGCGGCACGCCCCAAAAAATGGGGACGCACGCGCATCGGCCGAAATACCGCGGCGGATGGGCAAACATGACCATCTGCACATCTTCTTCCATCCGGACTATGACCGTCGGCTCTGGCTTCACACCAGATCTGCTGACCCCGCGCATCACATCATGAAGCTCGCGCAGGCGCTCGCGGGCTCGTCGGCGTTGCCTTTCGGCGCGGCCGGCATACCGCCGGTGGGGAATTTCACCCCGCCCTGAAGACGCACTGATTACCGGATTAACCGGCGGGCAAAGGATACAACAGGCTGCAAAACCGTGCAGCGCGAAAAAGTACGACTAGACAACGTGCTCGAAACGCGTTTTGTGCGACGCCGCATCGCCGCCAGCCGGCGCGGCGGGCACGTCCCAGCGCGGCGGCGTCTCGGCGTTGAGCGTCACGCGAAACACGCGCGCCTCGGTGTCGCCCGGGTTGCGCAGGCTGTGCGGCTGGTCGGCGTCGAAAAGAATCGCGTCGCCGGTGGCGAGCAGCTGGCGCCGATCGTGCACGCTCACTTCGAGCGTGCCCTCGCTCACCACGAGGTTCACCGTCGTGCCGGGCGGGCGGCGCACACCGGGCTCGGTGTGCAGTGGCGCAATGCGCAACTCGTGAAACTCGGCTGCGGCAGGCTCCCCTTCCGGATAGAGCGCCCGCGCCGAATAACGGCCGTCGGCGGAAACGAGGCGCGACGCGCGCTCGGCCGGCAAATGCTCGAAGCCGTTCACCGCATGCCGCCGCAGGAACGCCGAGACCGAAACCTTGAGCGCCGCCGCCACCTTGCACAGCACCTTGATCGACGGCACGCTGCGCGCGGACTCGACCTGAGCGAGCATCGCGCGCGAGACACCCGAGGCGCGTGCGAGCGCATCGAGCGATAGCTGGCGTTCGGCGCGCAGACGGGCGAGGTTCACGCCCACGAGATGCTCGAGCGCCTCGTGAGATCCTTCGGTGTGCGCAATATTGGGCTGCGCGTCGCGCACGAGCGCGAGGGGTGAATGCATGGCTGCCTCCAGGCGCGCCGCGTCATTGCGGCGCAAGAGCATGAATGGAGGCAAGACTAGCATCACGATTTGCCGCGCCCAACGAAGTTATCTTCACACTGTTATCAGCATTGCAGAGCGTGAATCCGGGATTGCTTTCGCGCCCTGCGCATAAGGCGCATTGCCTTGCGCATTACCCTCGCGGGCGCTCACGTATTTTGCTGCTGAGGCACACTCGCATGGCGCACCGGTACGTTGCGCGTATCGAGCCGCGCCGCCGCCCACGTCAGCACGAGCGCCGCCACCGAAACGGCCGCGGCCACCCACGGCAGCGAGTCGAGCGCCACGCCGTGCGCGATGGCGAGACCGCCCATCCACGCACCCATTGCATTACCGACGTTGAACGCGCCGATGTTCAGCGTCGATGCGAGATTCGGCGCCGCCGCCGCTTTCGCGACCACGCGCATCTGCAAGGGCGGCACGGTCGCGAACGCGGCGATGCCCCACACGAACACCGTGATCGCGGCGGGCCACATGGCGTGGCTCGTCTTCGTGAAGATGGCCATGACCACGGCGAGCATCACGAGAATGCCCATCAGCGAAGGCATCAGCGCGCGGTCCGCGAGCTTGCCGCCGAGCGTGTTGCCCAGCGTGAGCCCCACGCCGAACAACACGAGCATCAGCGTCACGCCGCGCGGCGAGAAGCCTCCGACCTGTTCGAGAATCGGCGCGATGTAGGTGAACACGACGAACACGCCGCCAAAGCCCAGCACCGTCATGCCGAGCGCGAGCCACACCTGCGGGTCGCGCAGCACGCGCACTTCGTGGCCGAGACCCGCGGGGCCGCTGTCGTGATGGTTGGGAACCAGCGCGGTCACGCCGATCAGCGAAATCACGCCAAAGCCGCTCACGATCCAGAACGCCACGCGCCAGCCGAACTGCTGGCCGATGGCCGTGCCGAACGGCACGCCCAGCACGGTGGCGAGCGTGAGCCCGGTGAACATCAGCGCGATGGCGCTCGCCCGCTTTTCCTGCGGCACAAGCGAGGCCGCCACGACGGCGCCGATGCCGAAGAACGAGCCGTGCGCGAACGAAGCGACCACGCGCGCGACCATCAGCAGCGAGTAGTTCGACGCGACGGCGCACATCACGTTGCCGACGATGAACACGCCCATCAGCAGTTGCAGCGCGAGCTTGCGAGGCATGCGGCTCGTGAGCGCGGCGAGCAGCGGCGCGCCGGCCGCCACGCCGAGCGCATAGCCGGTCACGAGCAGGCCCGCGGCGGGAATCGTCACGTGCAGATCGCGCGCGACGTCGGGCAACAGGCCCATGATGAGGAACTCGGTGGTGCCGATGGCAAAGGCGCTGATGGCCAGCGCGAGCAAGGGGATAGGCATCGAAATCTCCAAAAATCAGCCGGGATTCAAGTTGGCTTCAGGGCAAATCAGGCAACGGCTAGACCGCCGCGCCAGCGGGCATCGACGTCACGAACTCGACGACCACGCCCGGCGCGAGCGCCACGAAAAGCTGCACTTCCGCGCTCGCGGGCACCTCGGCCACTTGGTAAGGCACGCGGTGCGCGGCAAGCCGCTCGACGAGCGCGTGCCACTCAGCACCGGACGCCAAACGAAACGCCACGTGATCGATGCGCGGCGCCACGAGCGCGGACGAGGCACCTGGCAACTGCGCCGGCAAGTGCGCGGGCACGGTCGCATCGACCAGATGGATGACCGCGCGGCCGTTCGCGTAGAGCCAGTGACCGTCCACGCGAAACGGCGGGCGCGGGCCGTCGTCGAGGCCGACGATGTCGCGAAAGAAGCGGCATGTGCCTTCGAGGTCGGGCGTGACGAGGGTGACGTGATCGAGTTGCATGGCGTGCGGGCCGGGGCGGTTGTCCTGAAAACACGCGCATTGTCGCGGCTACGCTCAAATTTGATAATTGGCGTAGCATTTGAATCATTTTCAATCGCTTTCTAATAATCGCGCGATGGACAACCTCGGTGACGTGCGCCTTTTCGTGGAAGCCGCCCGCCTCGGCAGCCTTTCCGCGGCGGGGCGCAAGCTCGGCCTCACGCCCGCGGCGGCCAGCGCCCGGCTCGCGCGGCTCGAAGCGGAGCTGCATGCGCGTCTGTTCGACCGCACCACCCGCCAGTTGCGCCTCACCGACGAAGGCCGTATCTACCTCACCTGCAGCGAGCACGCGCTGCGCTCGCTCGACGACGCCAAGGCGGCCTTGCAGGAGGGCCAGAACGCGGTGCGCGGCAAGGTACGTATTTCGGCGACCTCGGATTTCGGCCGCAACCTGCTGATGACCTGGCTCGACGAATTCCGCGCCCTGTACCCCGACGTGCGTTTCGCGCTGATGCTGACCGACTCGCTCTCGAACCTCGTGCTCGAAGACATCGACCTCGCCATTCGTTTCGGCACGCCGCAGGACAGCTCGCTCGTCGCGCGCTGGCTCGCGCCGAACCGCCGCGTGCTGTGCGCCTCGCCCGCCTACCTCGCGCGCTGCGGCGAGCCGAGTGAGCCGAACGATCTGGCCCGTTTCGACTGCATCGTGATCGGCTCGGCGGCGGGGCCGGTGAACGAATGGCGCTTCACGCGCGGCGACGAAACGCAGACCTACACGGTGCCGCTCGACGGCGCGCTCGAATCCACCGATGGCGAAGTGGCGCGCCAGTGGGCGCTCTGCGGCTATGGGTTGGCGGTAAAGTCGATCTGGGATGTCGCCGACGACCTGCGCGCCGGGCGGCTCAAGACGGTGATGCCCGAGTGGCGCTACCCCAACGCGCCGCTGCACGCGCTCTATCACCGCAACCGTTTTCTCGCGCCGCGCGTGCGGGCGTTGCTCGACTTCCTCACCGAGCGTTTCGCGCAGACTTCGGGCGAACTGGAGGCGCTGGTGCCTTGCAGCGATCCGGCCGAAGCGACGCAAAGCCGAAGGCGCAAGCGGATATAATGTTGCATTGCGCAGAAAGCGATCCGCAGCCGCAACCGCATGGGCCAATCGTTGGCCAATGCGCGTCGGCAAAATGACGCGAAAAGCAAAGCGGAACGTCCCAGGAATGGCAAAACGCGCATTGCCAGAAACAGGGTGCCAACGCCGGTCTCTTAGCCGGTCTCCCCGCACCCCGATTCGGCCCCATAAAACACCGTAGTCCTGACGTGCAGACCGTGCCTCACGCACGTGCATCAAGCGGACGACGCCCCCAGGTCAACCACTGCGAACGGCGAAACCCGATGACCAAGAAAGTTTATGTAAAGACCTTTGGCTGCCAGATGAACGAGTACGACTCCGACAAGATGGTCGACGTACTCGGCGCCGCCGAAGGTCTCGTGAAGACCGACACCCCCGAAGACGCGGACGTCATTCTCTTCAACACCTGCTCGGTGCGCGAAAAGGCGCAGGAGAAGGTGTTTTCCGACCTCGGCCGCGTGCGCGAGCTGAAGGAAGCGAACCCGAACCTGCTGATCGGCGTGGGCGGCTGCGTGGCGAGCCAGGAAGGCGCGGCGATCGTCGCGCGCGCCCCGTATGTGGACCTCGTGTTCGGCCCGCAAACGCTGCACCGCCTGCCGCAGATGATCGACGCGCGCCGCGCCTCGGGCCGCGCGCAGGTGGACATCTCCTTCCCCGAAATCGAGAAGTTCGACCATCTGCCGCCCGCACGTGTGGAAGGCCCGAGCGCGTTCGTCTCGATCATGGAAGGCTGCTCGAAATACTGCAGCTACTGCGTCGTGCCGTACACGCGCGGTGAAGAAGTCTCGCGACCGCTCGACGACGTGCTCACCGAAATCGCCGGTCTCGCCGACCAGGGCGTGCGTGAAGTCACGCTGCTCGGCCAGAACGTGAACGCGTATCGAGGTGCGCTGACCAATGGCGCGCAAGACGTGGCCGACTTCGCCACGCTCATCGAATACGTCGCGGACATCCCCGGAATCGAGCGCATCCGCTACACGACTTCGCACCCGAAGGAATTCACGCAGCGCCTGATCGACACCTACGCGAAGGTGCCCAAGCTCGTGAGCCACCTGCATCTGCCGGTGCAGCACGGCTCGGACCGCGTGCTCATGGCGATGAAGCGCGGCTACACCGTGCTCGAGTACAAGTCGATCATCCGCAAGCTGCGCGCGATCCGCCCGGACCTGTCGCTCTCCACGGACTTTATCGTCGGCTTCCCCGGCGAGACCGAAGAGGACTTCCAGAAGATGATGGCGCTCGTCGAGGAGATGAGCTACGACACGAGCTTCTCGTTCATCTACAGCCCGCGCCCGGGCACGCCCGCCGCGAATCTCGAAGACGACACGCCGCGCGAGGTGAAGCTCAAGCGCCTGCAGCACCTGCAGGCCACGATCGAAGAGAACGTCGCGCGCATCAGCCAGTCGATGGTTGGCCGAGTCGAGCGCATTCTCGTGGAAGGCCCTTCGCGCAAGGACCCGAGCGAACTGTCGGGCCGCACGCAAAACAACCGCGTGGTGAACTTCCCGGCGCCGCTCGCTTCGCACGCGCGCCTGATCGGCCAGATGATCGACGTGAAGATCAACCACGCGTACCCGCACTCGCTGCGCGGCGAAATCGTGCTCGCGCACGAAGAAGCCTCGACGCTCGCGCATTAATCGTGCATTAATCGGCTCGACGCACCCAGCCAGGAATTCAGGAGTTCAGAGACACCTTGAAGCCCAATCAGCAGCATCTGGAATTCACCGCGCCGCGCGACGACAACGCGCGGCTTGCCAACCTCTGCGGCCCGCTCGACGAAAACCTGCGGCAGATCGAGCAAGCGCTCGACGTGACGCTCGCACGGCGCGGCCATCGCATCAGCATTCGCGGGCGCGGCGCCAGGCTGGCGCTCACGGCGCTCGAAAACTTCTACAACCGGGCGCGCGATCCGCTTTCCGTCGACGACATTCAGCTCGCGCTCGTCGAAGCACGACACCCGGCGAGCTTCGGCGGCAACTCGGCCAACGATCCGCGCGGCAATGGCAACGGCGGCGTGCGCGGCAATGCCGGTGGTGGCAACGGCAACAATGACGCCACCGAGATCGACCCGCGTTTTCGCGGCGACCCCGATCATCCGTTCGACGAACCCGCGCGCGAAGGCGTCGATGTCGAAGAACTGGGCCCGAAGCTCTACACGCGCCGCGCCGACCTGCGTGGCCGCACGCCCGCGCAGCGCGAGTACCTCAAGCAGATCATCTCGCACGACGTGACGTTCGGCATCGGGCCCGCGGGCACCGGCAAGACCTATCTCGCCGTGGCCTGCGCCGTGGACGCGCTGGAACGCGATCAGGTCAAGCGCATCGTGCTCACGCGTCCGGCCGTGGAAGCGGGCGAGCGCCTCGGCTTCCTGCCGGGCGATCTCTCGCAGAAGGTCGATCCGTATCTGCGCCCGTTGTACGACGCGCTTTACGATCTGCTCGGCTTCGACAAGACCGCGAAAATGTTCGAGCGCCAGATGATCGAAATCGCGCCGCTCGCGTACATGCGCGGACGCACGCTCAATCACGCGTTCATCATTCTCGACGAGGCGCAGAACACCACGCCCGAGCAGATGAAGATGTTCCTCACGCGTATCGGCTTCGGCTCGAAGGCGGTCGTGACCGGCGACACCACGCAGATCGACTTGCCGCGCGGCCACAAGAGCGGCCTGATCGAAGCCCAGCATGTGCTCAAGGACGTGCGCGGCATCGCCGTCACGCACTTCACGAGTGCGGACGTCGTGCGCCACCCGCTCGTCGCGCGTATCGTCGAGGCTTATGACGCGCATTCGAAAAAGGACGAAGGCGTGGGCGACGCGCGCTAACGCCGCCGCCTGCGTCGTATCACTGCTTTAGCCCCATGCCCCGTGCACCGAAACTCAAACTGACTGTGCAGTTCCCCGCCGCGAAGGCGTTCCCCGAGCACAAGGCCGCGCTGCCGCGCGCCACCGTGGCGGCGTGGCTCAAGGCCGCGCTCTTCGCGGACGCGGAGCTGGCCGTGCGCTTCGTCGACGCCGAGGAAGGCCGCACGCTCAACCGCACGTATCGCGGCAAGGACTACGCGACCAACGTGCTCACCTTCGCTTATGCGGAGAGCCAAGACGATCCGGTCACGGGCGATCTGATTCTGTGCTGCCCCGTGGTGGAGAAGGAAGCCGCCGAGCAGGGCAAGCCGCTCGCCGCGCACTACGCGCACCTGCTCGTGCACGGCGCGCTGCACGCGCAGGGCTACGATCACGAAGACGAGGCCGAAGCCGAAGAGATGGAAGGCATCGAGACCGAAGTGCTCAACTCGCTAGGCTTTCCTGATCCGTACAAGTAAGCCCCCGCCATGAACGACAAGCGCACGCCCGAATTCGCCGAACTCCCAGTCCTGCCCGAGGCGGGCGAAGCGAGCGTGCCCTGCCCCGGCTACCCGCCGGTGCTTGGCGAGTCGCGGCTTTTGAGCGAAGACGAGCTGCGCGCCTCGCTCGACTGCACACTGAAATCGAAAGGCTGGGACGGCGCAAGCGACATCTGGCTCTTCGGCTATGGCTCGCTGATCTGGAACCCAGGCCTGCCCACCGTCGAGAACGTGCGTTCGCGCGTGCACGGCTACCATCGCGGGCTTTACCTGTGGTCGCGCGTGAACCGCGGCACGCCCGAGCAACCGGGCCTCGTGCTCGCACTCGACCGCGGCGGCTCGTGCGCGGGCGTCGCGTTCCGTCTCGCCGCCGAAGGCGTGATGCCGCACCTCGAAGCGCTCTGGCGCCGCGAAATGCCGATGGGCTCGTACCGCCCGGCCTGGCTGCCCTGCGTGCTCGCCGACGGCCGCCATGTCGACGCGCTCGCCTTCGTCATGCGGCGCGATGTGGCGTCCTACACCGGCAAGCTTTCCGAAGCGACCGTGCGCACCGTGTTCGGCTGCGCGTCGGGCCGCTATGGCACGACGCTCGATTACGTGCGCCGCACCGTGGACGCGCTGCGCGAGAGCGGTATGCGCGACCGCGCGCTGGAGCGGCTGCTCGCGCGCTGCGCGTAAGCCTCGTGTAACTGCCCCGGCTTTTTTCTTCCACCGGGCGGCCACACCGCATCTGCGATAGGATTGATCTGCCGGTGTGTAACGTACGTGTGCCATGACACGGTCGCGCCACCGGCATGTTGTATCCTTAACCCTCCGCAACAGCGCGCCCTGCCCCCAAGCGGCAAAGGGCGCACCACCATGAACGACTCCTATCCCAGTCGACGCCAGACCGACAAACCGCAGGAAAAGCGCTCGCTACTCGAGCGGCTGACCGACTTCATCTCGCCCGAGCCCGACTCGCGCGCCGAGCTTCTCGAAATCCTCCAGGACGCGCACGCGCGCAACCTGATCGACGCCGATTCGCTTTCGATGATCGAAGGCGTGTTCCAGGTATCCGAGCTTTGCGCGCGCGACATCATGATCCCGCGCGCCCAGATGGACGCGATCAACATCGCCGAAAGTCCTGACGAATTCATTCCGTTCGTGCTCGAGAAAGCGCACTCGCGCTACCCCGTGTACGACGGCAATCGCGACAACGTGATCGGCGTGCTGCTCGCGAAAGATCTGCTGCGCTACTACGCCGAAGAAGAGTTCGACGTGCGCGGCATGCTGCGCCCGGCCGTATTTATTCCCGAGTCCAAGCGCCTGAACGTGCTGCTGCACGACTTTCGCCAGAACCGCAACCACATCGCCATCGTCGTGGACGAGTACGGCGGCGTGGCCGGTCTCATCACGATCGAGGACGTGCTGGAGCAGATCGTCGGCGACATCGAAGACGAGTACGACTTCGACGAGGAAAGCGGCAACATCATCGCCTCGCCCGACGGGCGCTTCCGGGTGCGCGCGCTCACCGAAATCGAACAGTTCAACGAGGCGTTCGGCACCCATTATTCGGACGAGGAAGTCGATACGATCGGCGGGTTCGTCACGAACCACTTCGGGCACGTGCCGCATCGCGGGGAGAAGGTCCGCATCGACGACCTGATCTTCGAGGTGCTGCGCGCCGACGCGCGCCAGGTCCACATGCTGCTCGTGCGCCGCGACCCGATGGCAGGACAGCGCGAAGCCGCGCTGCAGCCGCCGGGCACCTGAGCTCGCGCGAGCGCGCCTCGTATGCGCCGATGACGCCAGCCTTTGGGCTGGCGTTTTTGCTTCGAGCGCGCGGATGTCCCGATCCGTCCCCAGCAGAGCTTCCCGGGAACGACGCACGAAAGTGCTATCGTTGCGCTCGTCGCGCAATCCGCGCTCGCGCGTTTTATCGCGCCTCTTATCGCGCTTTTCATCGCATTCCACAGCACCGCATGGCCGAACCGATCGATACCCGCACGCGCACCGAGCCGCGCGCGACCGCCACCACCAACGGCGCCGCGCGCCGCGCGCTGCCCTTCTGGCACTATCTCGCGGCCGCCGCGCTGGGCGCACTCAACACGCTGTCGTTCGCGCCCACGCCGCACGGCGGCTGGCTCGCCATTGCGATCTTCGCGCTGTTCTACTGCTGGCTCACGCGCACGACCGGCTGGAAGAGTGCGCTCTTCACCGGCTGGGCATTCGGCTTCGGCAACTTCGTGAGCGGCGTGTGGTGGCTCTACGTGAGCATGCACTTCTACGGCGGCATGCCCGCCGTGCTCGCGGGCGCGGCGCTCGTGCTGTTCTCGCTCTATCTCGGTGTGTATCCGGCGCTCGCCGCGCTCATCTGGTCGTTCTGCGCGGGACATGCGAAAAATGGACGCAGCGGCGAGTTGCCGTTTTCGCCGACGTGGCACGGCGCCTTCGCGTTCGCAAGCGCGTGGGCGCTCGGCGAATGGGCGCGCGGCTACGTGTTCACCGGCTTTCCGTGGCTTGCGAGCGGCTACGCGCAGGTGGACGGCCCGCTCGCCGGTTTCGCGCCGATCGTCGGCGTGTATGGCGTGGGCTGGGTGCTCGCGCTCGTTGCGGCGCTCATCGCTCAGGCGCTTTTGCGCGTGCGCGACGTGAATCGCCAGCCCGCAGCGCCCTCGCGCAGCGCGGTCGCGACGCCGGCGCTGCTCGCTGTCGCCGTGATCGCAGCCGGCATGCTGCTCTCGCTCGTCTCGTGGACGCAACCGTCCGGCACGCCGCTCAACGTGCGTCTCTTGCAAGGCAACGTCAAGCAGGACATGAAATTCTCCGAGGCCGGCTTTACCGACGCGCTCAACGAGTTCCAGAAGCTCATCACCGAAAAACCCGCCGATCTCGTCGTCACGCCCGAAACCGCCGTGCCGGTGCTCGTGCAGGAGATTCCCCAGAAGTTCGGCCGCGATATCCGCGCCTTCGCCGACGGCACGAACACGGCCATCCTGTTCGGCGCAGTGGGCGGCACGATCACGCCCGACGGACGCGTGACCGACTACACCAATAGCCTCTTCGGCATCACGCCGGGCCAGAACGGTCTTTATCGCTACGACAAGCATCACCTCGTGCCCTTCGGCGAGTTCGTGCCCTGGGGCTTCCGCTGGTTCGTCAATCTCATGAACATCCCGCTCGGTGACTTCGCGCGCGGGGCGCCTGTGCAGCCGCCGTTCCGCGTGCACGGTGAACTCGTGGCCGTGAACATTTGCTACGAGGACATCTTCGGCGAGGAAATCGCGCGCATTGTGCGCGAGAGCCCCACCTCGCCGGGCATCCTCATCAACTCGACGAACCTCGCGTGGTTCGGCGACACCATCGCGCTCGACCAGCATCTGCAGATCGCACGCATGCGCTCGCTCGAAACCGGCCGGCCGATGCTGCGCGCGACCAACACGGGCGCGACCGCCGCCATCGACGCGAAAGGCCGCGTGATCGCGCGTCTGCCTACGTTCACGGCGGGCTCGCTCGACGTGAAGGTGGAAGGCACGAGCGGCTTCACGCCCTACGTGACGAGCGGCAACAACACCGTGATCGCCGTTTCGATGCTGCTGCTGGCGCTCGGCTTTGCGTTCGGACCGGCCTTCAAGGGCGCGAAGACGCGCAAGCCGGCGGACGAAAAATAAGGCGCGCGCAAGGCACACGCAACGTCGCGCCGACGACGCAACCACACCGCTGCCGGCCGCCGGAACCCCGTCCAGGTCTCAAGGCTCCGGCAATCCGGTAAAATTCAACGTTTTAGCACCTGGCCGCCTCCCGGCCCGGGCCACGCAAGGGGAAGGGGCAAGGCGGAGAATCGCCGCCCCGCCGGCGCGCTCGCTTAAGGCGGGCCCGCCGCATTCCGCTCCCGAAAGCCCGAAAGACACTGCAGGCACACATGCTCACGTTTCAGCAAATCATCCTGACGCTCCAGTCTTACTGGGACAAGCAGGGCTGCGCACTGCTCCAGCCGATCGACATGGAAGTCGGCGCCGGCACCTCGCACGTCCACACCTTCCTGCGCGCAATCGGCCCCGAGCCGTGGCGCGCGGCCTACGTGCAGCCCTCGCGGCGCCCGAAGGACGGCCGCTACGGCGAGAACCCGAACCGCCTGCAGCACTACTACCAGTACCAGGTGGTGCTCAAGCCCGCGCCGGAAAACATTCTCGACCTGTACCTCGGCTCGCTCGAGGCGCTCGGCTTCGACCTGAAGCAGAACGACGTGCGCTTCGTCGAAGACGACTGGGAGAACCCCACGCTCGGCGCCTGGGGCCTTGGCTGGGAAGTGTGGCTCAACGGCATGGAAGTCACGCAGTTCACCTACTTCCAGCAAGTGGGCGGCATCGACTGCAAGCCGGTGCTCGGCGAAATCACCTACGGTCTCGAGCGTCTCGCCATGTATCTGCAGAAGGTCGAGAACGTCTACGACCTCGTCTGGACCGAGTGGGAAGAGCAAGGCCCGAACGGCCCGGAACTGCGCCGCCTCACGTATGGCGACGTCTATCACCAGAACGAAGTCGAGCAATCGACCTACAACTTCGAGCACGCGAACGTCGACCTGCTGTTCACGTTCTTCAATGCGTACGAAAGCGAAGCGAAGCGCATGATCGATCTGCAGCTCGCACTGCCCGCCTACGAACTCGTGCTCAAGGCCGGCCACACGTTCAACCTGCTCGACGCGCGCGGCGCGATTTCCGTGACGGAGCGTGCAGCGTACATCGGCCGCATTCGCGCGCTGTCGCGCAGCGTGGCGCAGTCGTACTACGAGTCGCGCGAGAAGCTCGGCTTCCCGATGCTCGGCAACCCCGTGCACGGCGTGCCTGGCCTCACCACCGACGAACAGGACGCCGCGATGCCCGCCTGGGCGCCGCCGCTGAAGGTCGAACGCAAGTTCGACGAGGCATGACCGGATCTCCAGAACAATGACGCAAGCTCATCACGCCACTCTCCTCGTCGAACTGCTGACCGAGGAACTGCCGCCCAAGGCCCTCGCGCGCCTGGGCGACGCGTTCGCCGAAGGCATCGCGCAGCGCCTCGCCGCGCGCGACCTGATCGAAGGCGATCTCTCGTTCGAACGTTACGCCACGCCGCGCCGCCTCGCGGTCACGATCAAGAACGTGCGCAGCGTCGCGCCCGAAAAGCAGGTGCGCGAAAAAGTGCTGCCCGTTTCGGTCGCGCTCGACGCGAGCGGCCAGCCCACCGCGCCGCTCGCGAAGAAGCTCGCGGCGCTCGGCTTCCCCGATTTCCCGGTTAGCGACCTTGAACGCGCAAGCGACGGCAAGAACGAAGCGTTCTTCCTGCGCTACTCGGCGCCTGGCGCCACGCTCGCCGACGGCCTGCAAGCCGTGCTCGACGAAGCGCTCGGCAAGCTGCCGATCCCGAAGGTCATGACCTACCAGCGCCCGGACGGCAGCAACGTGCAGTTCGTGCGCCCGGTGCATCGCCTCACGGTGCTGCACGGCGACCAGATCGTGCCGGTCACGGCATTCGGCGTCGACGCCGACGACACCACGCGCGGCCACCGCTTCCTCTCGGAAGGCCTGATCGCCATTCAGCACGCCGACGAGTACGCGCACACGCTCCAGCACAAGGGCTTCGTGATCGCGAGCTACGCCGACCGCCGCGAGTCGATTCGCGCACAACTCATCGAACAGGCCGGCAGCGACAAGGTCGTGATGCCCGAGTCGCTGCTCGACGAAGTGAATTCGCTCGTCGAATGGCCGGTTGTGTATGCATGCAAGTTCGAGGACGAATTCCTGCAAGTGCCGCAGGAATGCCTGATCCTCACGATGCAGACGAACCAGAAGTACTTCGCGCTCACCGACGACCAGGGCCGCCTGCGCTCGCGCTTCCTGATCGTCTCGAACATCGCGACACAAACGCCCGACGAGATCGTCGAAGGCAACGAACGCGTGGTGCGCCCGCGTCTGGCCGACGCGAAGTTCTTCTTCGAGCAGGACAAGAAGAAGCCGCTGGCCGACCGTGTACCGCTGCTCGCGAACGTCGTGTATCACAACAAGCTCGGCTCGACGCTTCAGCGCGTGGAGCGCCTCGAAGCGATCGCCGGCCAGATCGCTGAACTTTCCGGCGCCGACGTCGCGCTCGCGAAACGTGGCGCGCGCCTTGCGAAGGCCGACCTGCTCACCGACATGGTAGGCGAGTTCCCGGAGCTGCAAGGCACGATGGGCACCTACTACGCGCGCCACGACGGCGAACCCGAAGAAGTGGCGATTGCGTGCTCCGAGCACTACCAGCCGCGCTTCTCGGGCGACGCCCTGCCCGCTACCACCACGGGCACGATCGTCGCGCTCGCGGACAAGCTCGAAACGCTCGTCGGCATCTGGGGCATTGGCCTCGCGCCCACGGGTGAGAAAGACCCGTTCGCGCTGCGCCGCCACGCGCTGGGCGTGCTGCGCATTCTCGTCGAGAAGCAACTGCCGCTCGACCTCGTCGACTTGCTGCGCGCCACGTACGCGCAATTCGCCGGCATCGAGGCGGTGACGGAATCGACCCAGGCCATCTACGAGTTCTGCATGGACCGCCTGCGCGGCATGCTGCGCGAACGCGGCTTTGCGGCGACTGAAGTGGACGCCGTGCTCGCATTGAACCCCACGCGCTTCGACGACATCGTCTCGCGTCTGGACGCGGTGCGCGAATTCGCAGCGCTCGCGGAAGCGGCGTCGCTTGCGGCGGCCAACAAGCGCATCTCCAACATCCTCAAGAAGTCCGAGGGTGCGCAAGACGCCGGCGTGCAAGTCGCCCTTTTCGTCGAAGCCGCCGAAAAGGCGCTCTACGCGCAGCTCGAACAGGTCGCGCCGCGCGTGGAAACGCAACTCGCCGCACGCGAATACACGGGCGCACTCACCGCGCTCGCGGCGCTGCGCGAAACCGTGGACACGTTCTTCAACGACGTGATGGTCAACGCCGAAGACCCGGCGCTGCGTGCGAACCGCCTCGCGCTGCTCAAGGCGCTGCATCGCCAGATGAACAGCGTCGCGGACATCTCGCGACTCGCTGCATAAGCGGAAAAAAGCGGAACTGAGCAAGACGCCATGCCGAACAGCACCACCAGAAAACTCGTGATCCTCGACCGCGACGGCGTGATCAACGTCGACTCCGACGCGTTCATCAAGTCGCCGGACGAATGGATCGCGATTCCCGGCAGCCTCGAAGCGATCGCGCGCCTGAACCAGGCGGGCTATCGCGTTGCGGTGGCGTCGAACCAGTCGGGCATCGGGCGCGGACTGTTCGACATGGCCGCGCTCAACGCCATGCACGCGAAGATGCACCGCCAGGCTGCGGCCGTGGGCGGGCGCATCGACGCCGTGTTCTTCTGCCCGCACACGGCGCAGGACCATTGCGAGTGCCGCAAGCCGCTGCCGGGCATGCTCAAGATGATCGCAGAGCGCTTCGAGATCGAGCCCGCCGATACTCCGGTGGTAGGCGACTCGCTGCGCGACCTGCAAGCGGGCGCGGCGCTCGGCTTCCGCACCCACCTCGTGCGCTCGGGCAAGGGCGAGAAAACGCTCGCCGCCGGCGGCTTGCCTGAAGGCACGATGATCCACGACGACCTGCGCGCTTTCGCGCTCGATTTTCTCGCGAACGCCACTGCGTGAAGGCGCAGGCAGTTCCCGCGTACATTAACCCGGCTCGACCGATGCGCTTTCTCCGCTCCCTGCTGCTGTTCATCTACTTCATCGTCTACACGATGCCGTACGCAACGGCGTGCTTTATCGCGTTCCCGTTCCTGAACGCGACGCGACGCTACTGGATGGCCGTGGGCTGGTGCCGCTCCACGCTGTTCGTCGCGCGCCACCTCAATGGCATTCGCTACCGCATCGAAGGCATGGAGAACCTGCCCAACGGGCCGGCCGTGCTGCTCTCGAAGCACCAGTCCGCATGGGAAACGCTGGCGTTCCCTGCGCTCATGCCGCGACCGCTGTGCTACGTGTTCAAGCGCGAGCTGCTGTTCGTGCCGTTCTTCGGCTGGGCACTCGGCATGCTGAAGATGGTTCACATCAACCGCAAGGAAGGCAAGAACGCCTTCACCTCGGTAATTCGCCAGGGCAAGCAGCGCATGGCCGAAGGCGCGTGGGTGATCATGTTCCCCGAAGGCACGCGCATACCGGTGGGCAAGCAGGGCAAGTACAAGACCGGCGGCCCGCGCTTTGCCATCGAAACCGGCGCGCCCGTGGTGCCGATCGCGCACAATGCGGGCCACGTCTGGCCGCGAAACTCGTTCATTAAATATCCGGGTATAGTCACAGTGTCGATCGGCAAGCCGATCGAGACGACCGGACTCACGCCCGACGAAGTGAACACGCGCGTGGAACAGTGGATCGAAACGGAAATGCGACGCATCGATCCTGAGGCGTATCGCGAAACGGATGGCGCAGCGGCGAAAGCAGCGGGGATTTGAGGCGTCGGCGCTTGACGTGCTGGCTCGCGTTGCACGGAGGATTGGCACGCGAGTGTTGGCGCTGCTCGGCGCACGGCTGAGCGCGCCGAGCAACATTGAGCCAGAAGCCCCACGCACGCGCCCCGCGAAAAGCGGCAAACGCCCACGCCGCGCACGCCCATCCGCACCAGGCCTGACGATGCAGAAGTCCCCCACGCCGCGCCCAAACGCGGCACTCGACAACCGGCAGCTCGACTTGCCGCTCTTTGCTGAACCGGCGCCTGTTGTGGCGCCTGATGCGTCCTCTCCCTCACTCACTCCGCAGCCCGCTCCTTTGCTATCGCCTGAAAAGCCCGGCAAGGCACCGCTCGCGCCCGATGGCACGCGCCTGCGAACTGTCGCGCTTGGCGCGCGTACGCTGCATTACCGGCTCAAGCGCTCTTCGCGTAAATCGATAGGGTTTGTGATCGATGGAACGGGGCTTAGCATCACCGCGCCCAGGTGGGTCACGATCGCCGATATCGAGACCGCTATCGCTGAGAAGCAGCGGTGGATTTTTGCGAAGCTCGCGGAGTGGCAGACGCGCACGGAGCAACGCGCGTTGCCTCGCGTGGAATGGCGCGATGGGGCTGAACTGCCCTTTCTTGGCAAACCGATTACGGTGAGGCTTGGGGCTTCTGTGCTCGCGTTTGATGAAGCGAGCCGTGTTCTTGCGTTGCCGTTGCCGCCGCATGCTGAAGCGCAGCAGATCAAGGATCGCGTGACTGGGTGGCTTCAGGGTGAAGCGACACGGGTTTTTGGTGAGCGACTTGAGGTTTATGCGGAGAGGCTTGGGGTTACGTTTCGGTCTTATGCGCTTTCTTCGGCTGCCACGCGGTGGGGGAGCTGTTCAAGCGAAGGCAGGATTCGCTTGAACTGGCGGTTGATTCATTTTCCGCTTTCGGTGGTGGACTATGTGGTTGCGCATGAGCTCGCGCATTTGCGCGAGATGAATCATAGCCCGCGGTTCTGGCAGACGGTCGAGTCGATCTTTCCGGAGTTCCGGGAGGCGAGGAAGCAGTTGAAGCAGCATCCGCCGGAGATGATGCCGGAGGTGTGAGACCTCCATTTCTGCCCGCTGGCGCGGGCATGTATTCTTGTTTTTATTACAACTGCCCTGCTGCGACATCGAGAGAACACGCGCTCGCACGCTTCGTTTGCCCGCGGACTCACGCCGAGCGCCTATTCTCCGCGCTGCCGAAATTGACCGATACTGCGTCGCCAGATAAAACGTCAAATAATATCGAATTTGCGCCTAAGAATTGTTTTAGTTTAATCTAACAAATCAATACGACGAACAAACTATATTTCAATTTCAGACGATTCCGATTCTTCTCCAACGACAAGAAGACCAGAATTGAGATCTGGCAACACTGGGCACCAAGCGGAAAAAGCGGGATTGCCGCACAGAATCGCGGTTAGAAGCGTTTGATTTTCTTGAAAATCATGCTTCTCTATGGGCTTCCTCCACCCCTCCCAGTATCACGAAAAAGCCGTCCTAGTGATGATTGTCGTCACGTTCGGCCGTTGATCTATGCCGCACCTGACACCGTCAGCGGATTTGAATTGATTTCTCTGTGATTTGACGACATTCGATTAGATAAGCACTACTAATCGCAATGAGAAATGCCCTACGATTTGATTCAAATCAATTCAAAAATCTGCCTAACCATCTTGATTTGCAATCGAACTGAAATGAATATGCCGCTGCAAGCATCGAGAGTCGCGCTAGTGCCAAGGATATTGCCCCGCGTAGTTGACGTTTCGCTCGTTGTGCTAGGCGCCCTTCTCCCCCTTTGGATCAATACGTCGAACGAGTCGTATGACCGCACGTTCGACGGATTGCTCGTCGCGTTCGCAGCAGCGCTAGCCTTATCAGTCTTTCCGGCGTGCGGCATCTACCGGTCGATCCAGCGGAGTTCGTTCCTGCGGCTCCTCGTCAAGACGCTACTAAGCTGGAGCGTGGTCCAAGGCGGCAGCATCCTTCTGCTTCACCTCCTCGGGCGGCACGACGTACTGTTGAGCAGTTGGTTCCTGGATTGGACAATCGCGAGCGGCATCGCCCTGGTGGCGGTTCACGCCATGGCTCGCGCAGCTATTCGATTTTCGGGCTCCGTCATTCGCGTGCCTGTAGAGGCTAATTCGATGTCGTACTCTCCTTCGACATTGGCCTCCGTCTCACATATTCAGGCAGCGTCTAGCCGCCTCAAGCGCACGTTTGACCTCGTCGTGGCTTCGCTGCTGCTCGTCATCCTGTCGCCCGTCTTTCTATTGATCGCTCTCCTGATCGTGCGAGACGGCGGTCCGGCGATTTTCGGTCATCTCCGCGTTGGGCGTGAGGGCAAGCTGTTTCGCTGTCTAAAGTTCCGGTCCATGGTTCCCGATGCCGACATCGTCTTACAGACGTTGCTGGCACGTGACCCAGTTGCTCGCGCGGAATGGGAGCGCGAACACAAACTCAAAAACGATGTTCGGATTACAGCAGTAGGACAATTTCTACGCCGCACCAGTCTTGATGAATTGCCACAGTTGCTCAACGTCCTGCGCGGCGAAATGAGTCTGGTCGGTCCTCGGCCAATCGTGACCGATGAACTGGCGCGCTACGGGCAAGACGCAACCTATTACCTCGCAGTCAAGCCGGGTATGACCGGGCTCTGGCAAGTGAGCGGCCGCAACGATACAGACTATCCGACGCGTGTCTCACTCGACGTGACCTATATCCGAAACTGGACGTTTCTCGTCGACCTACGGATCCTGCTCAAGACCGTTGATGTCGTCGTAAACGGCCGTGGTGCCTATTGAAACTAATCAAAGTTGTAAAAGGATTATCTGGTGGGGAAAGTGCAACGCGTACACCCAATTCCATTGGCGGTGTTGCATCCATCTGCCGAAGTAAGCTAGCCATGATTCACAAGACAGTTACCCAGTCCCAGCGTGGGGCCAGCCCCATGAAACCCGTATCGCTCGCACGCCTTTCAGTGCTGTTGTCTGCATCGGCGCTTATCGGCGGCTGCGCGTTCGCGCCCGGTATGCGCATGATCACTCCCGGACCTGCATCCGCGCAGCAAGGCAACAGTGCCGAGACTTCGACTGGCGCATCAGAGACGGAATCGCAAGTCAAGATTCAGGATATTGACCCGGCCTTGATACGCGATCTAGCTACGCGCCCGCCCCTCCGGGCTGAGACCCCGGCAACGTTCGATACAACAACGTCCGGTTATAGGCTTGGGCCTGGCGACGTCCTGCAGATCACTGTCTGGGATCATCCGGAGTTCGCCGAGGCCGCGGGTTCTCAAGCGGGGCCGGCTGCCCGGCCCTCCGATCCGCCAGCGGGTTTTGTCGTCGATCCGAATGGTGGTCTTCAATTCCCTTACGTTGGGCAGTTGCATGTAGCGGGCCTTCCGCCCGAACAGGTTCAGGCAGCGCTCACCAAAGCCCTCGGAAAGATGTTCCGAAGTCCGCAGGTGACCGTCCGCGTTGCATCGTTCCGTGCGCGGCAAGTGTATATCGAAGGCGACGTCCACGGACCCGGCTCCCTGTCGGTGAACGACGTGCCTATGACGCTCTATGACGCCGTGAGCCGTGCCGGTGGATTTCTCGACAGTGCCGACCAAAGCCGCGTCGTACTCGTGCGAGATGGCGCACAGCACGAATTCAATCTCGCGGACAACCGGACACAAACTGGAAGTGGCGGACGAATCATCCTCAAGGGCGGCGACCTCATCCATGTTCCGTCGAGGGAAGAAAACGGCGTGTATGTAATGGGAGAGGTAGTCAAACCCACCACTGCATTGCCGCGACGTAACGGCCTCTTGACGTTGAGCGACGCAATATCCCAGGCCGGAAGCTTCAACAGCGCCACAGCAGACACCGCGCAACTCTACGTGGTTCGTGGCGCGCAAGGCGCGACCCCTGAGGTATACCGGCTCGACGCGCGCTCGCCCGTCGCAATGGTGCTGGCCAATCAGTTTCAGCTTCAACCAAAGGACATCGTGTATGTCGATGGCAACGGCCTTGTTCGCTTCAGCCGTATCCTGAATCTACTGCTGCCGGCAATCAACACTGGTGTAGGTGCGGCGGTATTGGCGAAATGATTCAACAAATTCTTGTCGTCTGCGAAGGCAACATCTGCCGCAGCCCGATGGCCGAAGCACTTTTCCGCACGCGTGGACACCATGCAATCTCCGCAGGGCTGAACGCGCTCGTTGGCAAAGCGCCACCTGAGGACGCCCGGGAGGCCATGCAGGTTTTCGGAATAGACATCAGCAAGCACCGCGGGCAACAAATAACGCAAGCATTGTGCACTGACGCCGATCTGATTCTCGTGATGGACAACGGACAGAAACGGAACGTCGAAAGCCGCTTTCCGCGCACTCGGGGCAAGGTATTTCGCATTGGCGAACACACGAATATCGATATTGCCGATCCCTTTCGCCAATCTCGATCAGCCTTCGATCGTTGCGCACAAACCATCGCCTCTGGTGTGGCTGACTGGGTCTCGCGCCTCGCCCACCTGTGATTTCGATTGCCTAAGTGGCGCTACGCGCGCTGTTGATGCCTGCCCAAACTCATGCACTTGCCAACAGAAAATCCGAAGAACTCCGCCCAAACCGACGGCACCGAACTCGTTGAGGTACTCGACTTGCTCTTCGAGAACCGTTGGCTGATCGCGACCATCACGTGCATAGCGGTCCTGCTAGGCGCCACATATGCCATTCTCGCCGAGCCGGTCTACCGGGCCGATATTCTGGTCCAGGTTCAGGACCCCACCGGAGCAACCGCAGCACAGGGATTGCTGGGTGACGTATCGTCCATCTTCGACGTCAAATCGTCTGCCGCCGCCGAAACGCAGATTCTCGCCTCTCGTCTCGTAGTCTCACGCACAGTCGACAATCTAAATCTCTTCATTAAAGCCGAACCACAGCGCCTGCCCGTGATCGGCCAATGGATCGGGCGCTTGAACCACGGGTTGTCTACCCCCGGCCTGTTTGGACTAGGTGGTTTCACCTGGGGTCAAGAAGCGATCCAGGTGACCCGATTCGATGTGCCCTTGAAATTCGAAGGCGACAAATTCTGGCTAACCGTGCTGGAGGGTGGCCGTTACACGCTCACCGGATCCGATCTTGATGCGCCGCTCGAAGGGTTGGCCGGCAAGATCGAAACGTTCAAAACAGCAGATGGCCCTATCATCCTCTCCGTTCAAGGGTGGGACGCGAAGCCCGGCGCAACATTCAAGCTCATTCGTAAGTCCCGCCTCAAAACCATCCAAACCATTCAGGACGCGTTGGACGTTCAGGAGCGCATCAAACAGTCCGATGTAATGGTTGCCAGCCTCGACGACACCGACGCAAAGCGGGCTGCCGACACCATGAATGAAATCGGTCGGCAGTACCTCCAGCAAAACGTCGAGCGTAAATCCGCCGAGGCCGCTCAGTCTCTTAAATTCCTGAACGAGCAAATCCCCCATTTGCGCGACCAGCTAACGCAGGCCGAAAATCGGCTCACGGACTTCAACACCGCGCACGGCGCGATTGATCTATCGGAACAGGCCAAGCTCACGTTGGCACGAACGACCGACGCTGAAACACGTCTGCTTGAATTGCGTCAAAAGCGGCAGGATTTACTCGCGCATTACACCGCCCAGCATCCCGCTGTAGTGGCCATTGACGAACAGATCGCCACACTCAATACGTATCGAGACGAGGCCAATCAATCTGTTCGTACGCTCCCGGCCCTTCAGCAGGAGTCGGTGCGCCGGATGCTGGACGTGAAACTTGATACAGACCTTTACACTGCACTCCTCAACAATATTGCCCAGCTCCAGTTGATTCACGCCGGCAAGGTGGGAGACGTGCGCCTTGTCGACACGGCAGCCGTTCCAGAGGAGTCGGTCAAACCGAAGCGCCTGTTGATCTGCCTCGCCTCATTGATGCTTGGGCTTATCGCTGGATGTGCAGCAGCGGTCGTACGTTCGACCTTGTTCAAAGGTATCTCAGATCCTCACGAAATCGAGCAATTCTTGAGCATCCCCGTTTGCGCCACGATCCCGCGGAGCGCGGTTCAACGCAAGCTGGAGAAGATCCACGGGCGGCCAAAGTTACTCGCGATATCGGCCCCGGACGATCCTGCGATTGAGAGTCTACGTAGTCTGCGTACGTCGATCGTGCTCGGCATGGCCGACGCTCGCAACAATATCTTGCTCATAACCGGCCCGACACCTGGCATCGGCAAGTCATTCATATCCGCAAACCTTGCTTGCGTCATCGCGCAATCCGGCAAACGCGTGATGCTCATCGACGCCGACATTCGAAAAGGGCATCTGCACAGTGCATTCGGTCTGGAACGAAGTCGCGGACTCACGGAGGTAGTCACCGGAGCGCTCACCGCGAAGGACGTGATCCATAGCAATGTCGTAGACCGGGTAGACTTTATCTCTACAGGAAAACGTCCATCCAATCCGTCCGAGTTACTTGCTGGAAGAAGCGTCGCGCAGCTAATCGCGGGTCTAGCTAGTGAATACGATGTCGTATTGATCGACTCACCGCCGGTACTGGCGGTTTCCGACACCGCCGCGCTCGTCGCGCTTGCCGGCGACACATTGCTCGTAGCCCATTCCGGTATCACACGTCTCGGCGAAATCGTCGAGTGCGTCAAGCGACTGTTCGCAAGCGACCTGCGGCTGAGAGGCGTTGTCTTCAATGGTGTCAATCCGAAGTCGCCCCGCTCGCGCTATGGATCGAAGTACGGGTCCTACCGCTATGTTGCGTACGAATACGGAAGCGAAAGCGATGACTGACGTGCCCATTTGCGACAGCACGACGCAAACATGATCCGCGCGCGCGACTCAGTCATATCACTGGCGGGCGTGCTGACCGCCCAGTTGATTTTCTTTCTGTGCATTTCACTGATTGGCCGCCATAGCGGCCCGCATGCGCTCGGGAGTTTCAATTCGACGCTGGCTGCGGGCATGTTCATAGGCACGCTGCTTGGGCTGCGCTTCGAACTTGCCTGCGTAAGCGACGATCCCCGGCAAGCGTTTTCCGCGTATGTCAATGTGGTCGCACTGTCGCTGGTGCTATTCGTGACGCTCGAAGTTGTCGCGCTCGCTTCGGGGTGCGCCAACTATCTGACCGTCGGCCTGTTTGCGTTCGCGTTCTTTCTTCAACAGGCGTCGAGCTTCTACCTCAACAGCTTGCGTCGATATGGTTGGATAACGCTAAGCCGAGTCGGCATCAATCTCGCCTTTCTCGTTGCGATCTTCATACGCCCACGTGTGCCGGTACTCTCCGCTACCAGCGATTTTGGAATTTACACAGTACTCAATCTGCTTGCCTCACTTTTCAATACGACGGTCATATTTCGAAATGGCATACGCGCAGATTATTTGTTGCGGTTGTCTCGTGAATTCTTTTTGACCAATCGCCGTTTCGCCAAGTACATCCTGCCATCGACCTTGTGCGGGTCGGTCCTCACCTATTCACTGGCTATTGTCTTCCCGCTCTGGTTCGGACCGATGAACGCGGGGTACTTCGCGGCAGCCTACAGGCTCGGATTCTTCCCGGTATCCCTGATTGGCCAGAGCCTTGGAGGCGTTTTCAGACGCGACGCCCTGTCCGCTGTCGCAAGCTCAAAATCAAACAGTGAAAGTGAATTGACCCGGGTTTACCGAACCTACGCCCGCGCCCTTGCCCTACTGTCGGTCGCTTATCTCGCGGGCGGTCTGCTTCTGTTTTCGCCATTGGTCGCCCTCCTCTTTGGTCCGCAATGGAATAGTGCAGCAGACTATTTCCGCCGTCTTGCTCCTCTGTTTGCGCTCCAGCTAGTCTATGTTCCGCTATCACAGATTTTTCTGGTGAGAAAACAGCAGCGTACAGATTTCCTGTTCCAACTTCAGTCGGGTGTCACATTGATCGGTGCACTAGGCGCTTGCAGATTGCTCAACCTGGCTTCGCAAAATAGCGTGCTTATCTTTTCAATCACAGGCGCACTCACGACGCTTTTTGGCCTCGCACTTACGAAACGGGTCGCCCGAGACCGGCCCACCGCACTGACATGAAGCAGAATACTCCAGCAACACGTCCAACGTTCGCGGCAGTCGTTGACTCACTTGAGCGCGCACGATTCTTCCTGCGTGTGGCAAATGCTGCCCATGACTTTGGATCGTTTATATTCCTGACAAGCGAGCCTGTTGCGCATATCAGGATCCTCGCAGCCGGATATCATTCAGTTTATCTTCACCGTGCACATGTGTTGGCTCGTAGCGCGGCGAAAGGAGTTTCAGATGAACTCCATGAGTCGGCCATTGAGGTACTGAATGGCGATATCCCCGCGGCCCGTGCCCGGGCGGACGCCGCGGCGACAATGGAAATCGCGGCCACTGTCTTTCGGAGGTTTCCAGTCTCGACCTGCCTCATCTGGAACGGCCAGCAATTGATTGGACTCGCCGTAAGTCAGGTCTGCCGGAGGCTCAATATACCGATCCGCTTTCTCGAAATATCAAATCTTCCCGACAAGCTGTTTGTCGACGGTCTTGGCGTAAACGCGCGATCCAGCATCGCGAATGATCCGGCGCAACTCGACCGTCTGGATCTGCCTACCCGCGCCGAGCACGAAGCCTGGCTCGTCGAATACGAGTCCTACAAGGCGAGGCCTGTCCCGCAAGCTGCGAATGCGGGCTTACGGCGACTGTCATCGCGGGTGAATGTCGTGCTCAAGACCTTGACGATGGGCGTAGCTCGTCGCAAACCGATTCAATCCTTCCGACGCGCCGGCACCTGCATGAAGGCAGGACGGCGCATGTCCGACCTCGAACTGCGTGCGTCCGGCTATCTCTTTCTGCCCTTGCAGGTTTCGGGTGACACGCAAATCAAACTGAATTCCGATGTCGACAATCTCCGGGCTATTCAGCTCGCGCAAGAGATTGCACTTTCGGAAAACCTTAGACTGCTCGTGAAGATGCATCCTGCCGAGCAGGATAGCGCTTCTTTTGCAGACATCGCCGCGCTAAGCGAACATCTCGAATTCGATATAGTCGAAAACCCCACGACAGATTTGCTGAAAGGTGCGAAAAAGATCGTCACGATCAACTCAACTGTAGGTCTCGAGGGATTGCTTTACGGAAAGCCAGTAGTATGCCTCGGCCGTGCGCTCTATTCGACGTTCGACGAAACAAGGCTACTCAAGTATATCCATCGCTATCTGATTGCTGACATCGATTACTTCGGTAAGGCACCGATTGCAAAACTCGCCGTTGCCCGACTACTGGGGCTCCCGGCACAATAACCGCCGATTCTCCAGGCGGCCGGTCTGAAGGCCGCCTCGTGGAACCTATGCGCCACCGCCGTACGCGAGAACGATAGCGGACGCAGCGCGCTGCGCGCCTACCATTTTTTAAGCTTTGCTATCTTGCATGACCGAGCATCACAAACCGCCGATCTTTATCCTCCATCCGGGGCGAGCGAACTATCCCGAGATAGCGGCATATCGAGCCTACTTCACCGCGCGTGGCTTTTCCGTTTCGGCCGGAGTCGAGACCGACTACGCCGCGCTCTCTTTCGAGCAAAAGGGGCGCACCATTTTATGGTGCATCATGGGTTTCTATGTCCGCCGACTGGTGGCGCGTTGCGTCATTCACGACTACCGCTCGCTTTCCGTGGGCAAACATGTCGTTGTCAAAGACATGCTCAAGCGCTACTGTCAGGCACGCCCTGATATCCGAATCTTCCAAACGGTGGAGATGGCCAAGGTCGTCGGTATGCACCTTGATCACCGCACGCGAATTCTTCCGATGGGCGTACCCGACTGGATCTTCTCAGCCATTGAGGCTCCCGCCGGGACCCCGTCCATTAGAGGCACCTACTGTTACATTGGGGAGATTACCCAGGAACGCCGGATCGACGTACTGCTGAGCGACTTCGTCAGCTTTCGCCAGCCGCAAGAGTCCCTGGTGCTCGTAGGAGAGGTTGAGGAAGCGATTGCCAGGCGTTTCGCATCTGAACCCGGCGTCGTCTTCACAGGCAGACTTCCCCAGGCCGGCGCACTTTCCGTCGTCAAGCAATGCGACTTCGCAGTGTCAACCGTTCCCTACACGCGCCCGTATGGCGTTCAAGCTCCTACGAAGCTGCTCGAATATGCCGCACTCGGGATGCGCATCATTGGCAACGATTCGCCTTCGAATCTGCTTGCGGCCAAAGCCCATGGCATTCAGTTCCATATGACGGGTCCGCGCATCTTTCATTCGCTTGAGCGCGAGGCTCTTGAGAGTTTGCCCAGGAACGATCCATCTCGCTTGAACGAGCTCCGCTGGGACGCCGTCATCGAAAAATCCGGCATCGAGCAGTTGATTCGCGACACTATTCGTGGCCACTGAGGCGTCATTGCGTGCCTTGATCTGACGATCACTTACGGATGCGGCAGCTTCTATCGACTACTTTGTACTACTAATGCGTAGGAATCCATCAAAACGCTGTTTGCGAGTCGCGCAAATTGTCGAATCTACGGCAACCGGTACGCTATCGATGGTGTGTCTGATAGCGAATCAACTCGCTCGTGATGGTCACGAGGTCAGGGTGATCTACTCTATCCGCCCTGACACTCCATCCGATCTGCGGGAGATGTTCGACGAGCGTGTTCAACTGGTTCATGTGCAGATGAAAGGCCGTGGTACGCTCAACGCCATTTCGCGCCTGAGAAAGCAACTTGTCTCTTTTGCACCTGACGTGGTGCACCTGCATTCTTCGTTTGCGGGCTTCCTTGGCCGGCTCGCGATGATTGGACTACGTGCCCACGCAGCGTGTCTTTACAGCCCGCATTGCATTTCATTCATGCGCCGGGATATCCCGGTGTGGAAAAAGTACGTGTACGTTCTACTCGAACGAATCGGCTGCATCAAGCCCACGCTTTATATCGCCTGCTCCGAGAGTGAAGCCGCTGAGATCGTGTCGCATCTTCGTCAACCAACAAAGGTGATTGAAAATGCTGTTGACACTCGAAATCTGCGTACGACAAGCGTCAGCGGTGCAAGCCGGGGAGGACAGCGCACAATCGTGAGCGTCGGAGGCATTCGGCGACAGAAAAATCCAAATCTGTTTGCAGAGATTGCGCATCGACTCGCTGGCCACGACTTCCAGTTTGTCTGGATTGGGGATGGCGACGCGCAATACAAGGACGCCCTGCGGGCAGCCGACGTTGAGGTGACCGGTTGGATGAGCCGCGAAGACGTAGTCGAACGCGTCCGACAATGCGGAATTTACTTGTCTACCTCGTCGTGGGAAGGCATGCCAGTCTCGGTGATCGAAGCGATGCTTGTCGGTAAGCCAGTCGTTGTCTCTTCTTGCGCAGGCAATATCGATGTGGTTCGGCATATGCATAACGGTGCCGTGTACAACAACGCAAGCGAAGCCGCAGATCTCATTGGGAAAATCGTCGAGAACAAGGGGCTCTACGATCACATGTCGGACAACGCCGCAATGGAAGCCCGTGCGCGCTTCTCCGAAGAGCGCTTTCTGTCTGAATTGCTAGCGATATATCGAGGGGCTATCCGTGGCTGAGGCCACTGCCGTGAACATTGTCACCAGCCGGCGTGACTCTTCCTTATCAACGTATTTCACAAGGGGCGAACTTGAAAACACGTATTACAGAGCAGATTGAAATAGGAAATGAACTTCCTTTTGTTTTATTTGGCGGACTGAACGTCCTCGCGGGGCGCGATGAAGCGATGGAGGTATGCGATCACTTCAAGACAGTTGCGAATGAACTTGGTATCCCGTATGTCTTCAAAGCGTCATTCGACAAGGCGAATCGTTCGTCGATCAACTCCTATCGTGGCCCGGGTCTCGAGGAAGGCCTCAAAATCCTGGCTGACATCAAATCGCGTCATGGCGTGCCGATCATCACCGACATTCATGAAGCGGAGCAGGCCCAAGAAGTGGCCGAAGTCGCAGACGTCCTTCAAATCCCGGCATTCCTGGCACGGCAAACCGACCTGGTTGTCGCTGCTGCGAGGACCGGTAAGGCCATCAACTTCAAGAAGCCTCAGTTCATGAGCCCGCCCCAAGTCAAGCATCTTGTAGCGAAATGCCATGAGGCGGGGAATCAGCGGGTGATGCTCTGCGAACGTGGAACATCGTTCGGTTATGACAACCTCGTGGTAGACATGTTGAGCTTTCGCCAGATGGCAGACGCAACAGGAGGCGTTCCTCTTGTCTTCGATGTCACTCATAGCCTTCAGTGCCGCAATCCCCTTGATGCTGCGTCCGGTGGCCGCAGAAGCCAGATCGTGGAACTCGCACGAGCGGGGCTCGCGACCGGTATCGGCGGTTTGTTCCTCGAGGCACATCCGAACCCGGACCAAGCGCTGTGCGACGGGCCTAGCGCGCTTCCGCTCTCACTTCTGCGACCGTTCCTTGCGCAGATGAAGCAGATCGACGACCTCGTCAAGAAACTGCCGGCCATAGAGATCCGTTGATCCCCCTCCTATTGATCCAATTTTCTTGAGGCACAACGTGTCAAGACTCGACAGCGTGCGCGCTGGTACTTGCGCGCACGACGAGTCTGGCCTTTTCGGAGTATTTGCATGACCTTGCAGGAATATATTGCTATGGCACAGCAAGTGCTGAAGATCGAGGCAAACGCTGTCGCAACGTTGGCCTCGCGCATCGGTCCGGAGTTCGGGCAGGCGGTCGATGCAATCCTGGCCTCCAAGGGGCGCGTCGTGGTGTGCGGAATGGGCAAGTCGGGAATTGTGGGACGCAAGATCGCGGCGACGTTCGCAAGCACCGGTACGCCAAGCTTCTTCATGCATCCAGGCGAGGCCTATCATGGCGACCTTGGCATGGTTACCAACGACGATGTTTTCCTTGCGATCTCGAATTCCGGGCAGACGGACGAAATCGTCAAACTGCTGGCCTTTCTCAGAAGCAACCAGAACTTCGTAGTTGCCATGACAGGCAACGGAGAGTCGACGCTTGCCAAAGCGGCACATTGTCATCTCGATGTTGCGGTGGAGATGGAGGCTTGCCCGCACCAGCTGGCGCCAACCGCGTCGACAACCGCAGCGCTTGCCATGGGCGACGCCCTCGCGATCACATTAATGAACGCGCGTGGATTCCGCCCCGAAAACTTTGCCCGTTTTCATCCCGGTGGCACGCTTGGGCGTCGCTTATTGGCGACCGTAGGCGACGAAATGGTAAGCACGCAATTGCCGTTTATCACCGAAGATGTGAACGCACTCGATGTGTTCCGTGCGATGACTCAGGGACGTCTGGGACTCGCGATCGTGAGGCGTGCGCAAGGATGGGGCGTCGTCACAGACGGAGACATCCGTCGCGCCATCGAGAAGTTCGGCAATAGGCTACTCGATCGGTGCGCCCGCGATTTCATGACGGACTCCCCGGTGACGGTATCAGCATCGACACGAGTGGGCGATGCGCTGAACTTGATGGAGAACCGTCGTATTGGCGCATTGCTTGTGGCCGACGGCAGCGAGGTCGTCGGGGTGTTCAAGAAGTAGGTGCGTCCCGAGTAGCAACGCGGTCCGGCGGGAGATCAGGCAACGACTATGAAGTTGCTTCCGGTTTGTCACCCCTGAATGTTCATTTCCGCTAGCGGCCGCAATGTACCGCTAGCAACTACAACCATCGATGAACAGTCACAGAAAGTCGTAGCATCGATGACATGTTTGTTTCATTGACAATCGCTAGATTTCCGGAAATCTGGAATTCTCAAAAATTTAATGAAATTAGAATCGTGTTGAGAATACGCTCCTCCGGCCTCATCGTCATCTGCCGCACGGATTGCAGACACGATGTCGCTTCCGTCAAATACCCAGTCTACGTACTGAAATCCGTGTTTCGTCGAATCGTTACTATGTAGCACTATCCGGCAAACGTTCCAATGACGAAGATCTTTCGAACTAATCAAGGCGAGTGTGTTCCGTGCTCTTTCGAGATTACTCCCTCGATAGCTGTCCTTGAATACCGCGTTCGTTAGTGACCAGTAGTGACCGGATTCCTGATCGAGCCGAACGGTAAATTTCTTGCCAGCACCGGGCATGTCGACGAAACCAGATAGTGGATCGAACGCCATGTGGCGACCGTCATTGTCCAGTGTTACGATCGCCGCTTTTTCTGGCTCGGCATTGAAGTAGACGCGCAAGAGGTCAACCACTTTACCGGAGGGAGCCACCACCGCATTGCCTTCAAGCCAGCCATTGAACATCCCGCCAAGCCACCGGGAATTCGGTCCCAATGTCTCACTAAAGGTCCAACTGCTCGCCTTTGTCAGATCGCCATTGAGATCGGCGGACATCATACCTACCCAAACTCCGTTCTTCTGGATTCTCTCTATCGTTCGCCAAATCCGTCCATTTGCAATGATAACTGGAACGGCCGCTGAAAAGTATTTTCCGTCGTCGGCTAGAACGCCGTCTTGCGGGCCACTTGGCTTTGACCAGGTTCGGCCTTGATCGCTCGACTTCCAAATGACAGGAACACCTTCGAACCGGGAGATGCCCAAAGCATAGATCGATCCACGATGAACGAAGAGTGAAGCGTAGTACAGGCCTTTCAGTTCTGCGAGTCTGCTCCAAGTCTCGCCTCGGTCCCTAGATCGATATATGTCAACCGTATCTTGCGTAGACCGTGGACCAAATGAATCATGAGAAACCAGGTAGGAACCGTCATCGAGAATCGCAATAGACGGCGTAGCCAGATAGATCCCCGTGCTTGCCGGGCTGTGGGCAACGACGGTCCCGTGGAACGCCTGTTCGACCTGCGTTAAGTCTATTGCAGACGAAGCTTTCGCTATGGCACATAAACCAACGATGAACGCCGCGATGAGACGAAGCGCCCAAGATTTTCCTTGAGTCGATGCGTTACTCACCCGAATCGCATTCCGTCTTTCAACTTCAGGGTCATCGCGCTGTTTCACACTATATCCTTACAAAAGACATCAAAATAAGAAATTATAGATATCAAATAAATTATCAGTAAAATAATTCAGAGAATTTCCGTGATAGAGAAGATTTTGCGCGGCTATATTCTTTGAAATTCCAAATGTGGAATAAATAACAATCACACAACAAAGAACGACTTTCTTCTGTCCCGCAGCCATCCGACTAATCACCATTGACAAAGTCAGCATCGCGATTACGAAAAAATATATATATATTCTCTCAAAGACTTTTGGGATACTATACGCCGCCATCATTCCAAGAACGCATATATTAGACATCACGATCGCGTATCCAATATAACGAGCACCGTCCATCTTTTCACCGACTTTTATTTTTTGCAGCAGCTGCCGAGCGGCAATATTAACAATCACCGCAATGGTCAATGCAACGATTGCAACAGAGACTATGCTATAGCTCTCCCAATTTGTATAAAGAGCCATCTTTTTTGATACATATCCGTCGTCACTTGATAAAAAATTGATCGACGTTCCAATGTACCGAAACGCTATAAAAGCTATTGCTGTCACGACACCAATTATTGGAAAAGCGTAGCGACCAAGAATTCTGCACAAGAAATATGGCACAGTTATGATCAGACTTGGTATATGAGCCAGCATCGCCAGGATCATATAAAATGGGAGCCGCCTCTTTCTTTCCTCGAATATCAGCAAAAATATAAATGGAAACGCCATTGCCTGCCGAATTACATTTCCATAAGACGCGTAGAATGCCGAGGACGATAAAATCAACAATATGAATAAAGGAAGTGATTGATACCCCCCTTTCCAGATTGTCGCGATAGCCAACGTGAACGACGCAACAAATAAAAAAAGAAAAGCAGCGTCAGTTGCACCAAATAACTTCCAGGCGCAATACAAGGAAAAAAAGGAAACCAGTTCTGGCTGAACTTTAATGAAATGATCGGCACCAGCGGCACCCATTGTAGACATAAAATCCAGATACTGTGACTTGTCGTTTCCGAATGCCTCAATGGGTAGTTTCAACGCCAGGAGCGGTCCCACAGCGACAACAGAATACACACAGAGTATCAGAACAACCCACTTATCAGTTCGATATAGACTGGATGTCAACACTACTATAGCGAGCAGGAGGAGGAATGATGCAAAAGGGAATGCCAGAAAAAAGCCAATCACCAGGATCAGGCCGGCTAGAATCCCGCGCCTGTCCCAAGAAAAGCTCCGCAGTTTATCTATCAACATTTATATATGGTCGACCAAATACAGTACAACTCGTCCAGCCGCACGTCCTATAACTAAATTTCGCGTCACCCCCTTCACATATCGTAAATAAGGGCAGCAACCGAGCTGGAACACAATGAATCCAATCGATCATTATAAATCCGTATTTAATCTCATTAAATACGATGCTTATTTTTCATTTTTTTAACAACTCTCTCTCATACACGCCGCGTGATAGAACGAACGTCTTTCGCTCAGCTATATTTGAAGGGACGCCCACGTGGCACCATCGCGCCGGCATCCCTTCAAAGTAACCGGGGCGGCTAAGGTCCGTATCAAAAAATTCCGGTGGTACGCGTCCCGCTTCGCAGTTGCTTGATCCCGACACGCAATGCGGTTGATCGCGAGCCTATGAACGCGCTGCGCTCGAAAGTGACTTTTTAGCCATTCCGTCTTTCGGAACGATATTCGGATCGAACCATTGGTTCGACAGCTTACGCGCGAACTCGCGACCTGGAGTTTCGATAAAGCGGAAAGTTAGCGCGGAGATTAGCAAAACAAGCAACACGTATGCAGCGAGAACGCCGAGCTTTGCGGCGAACGGAATAGGTTTTAGCGTAATATGGCCCACAAACACAAGCGGGGCGTGGACCATATAGATGGAATACGAGACCTTGCCGAGATACTGGCATGGA
Organism: Paraburkholderia sp. J7; assembly: GCF_905220155.1. Taxonomy (NCBI): domain Bacteria; kingdom Pseudomonadati; phylum Pseudomonadota; class Betaproteobacteria; order Burkholderiales; family Burkholderiaceae; genus Paraburkholderia; species Paraburkholderia sp. J7. The sequence continues at coordinate 215,585 of NZ_CAJMYZ010000013.1, forward strand.
CGCGTCTGAAGCGCCGTCGCAAGCACACCGCGATCGCTTGCCAGAGCCACTACGACGAGCAGAAAGCACAAAGGCGTCGTGAACGCCCAAGCTGGCGCAGAGATCGACTTCCACATGACACAGACAGCGAGCACCGCTGCCATCAACTGGACAAAGGAAATCGTCAGCAGCCTCTTCCAATAAAGTTTGCTAGCGACCCATTCCGCGAATGCGCCGAGAATAAAGCTCGCGATGCATCGAGGAAACGCGTAGTCGAGATGGGAGTCGAGACAATGACTCACTTGCAAACAATGGTCAACATAGACCGACCCGTACCACGCAAATCCCATTCCTGAACACGCGATGATAGTAAGTAGAACGACGAGTACTCGCCCCTTAAGAAAATAAACGCTGAGGCCGAGAACCAGGTACGCGTAGAATTCCGTGCTAATGCTCCAGCTCGGACCGTTGATGGTGTAGTGGGAGAACGGGCCGATGCCTTGCAGTAGTAAAGAATTAATCGCAATAGCTGACCACGTCGGGAACGCAAAAGGTTCCGAGCCAAGTCCACCTAGCCCAGCACCGAATCCCACGTGGATCATTGCGCTTTTCAACAGCCTTGACGCAGCAACAACAACGACAAAGAAGATGGTCGCGAAAACGTGCAATGGATAAAGGCGACCAATTCTTCGTGTGACAAAATTCCCGAATTGCGCTCGAGTCGACAATCGTTCGCCATAGGCACGAAATATGACAAACCCGCTCAGAATAAAGAAAAGGTCAACGAACAGATAGAAACTATTGACAATCGTCCCGCCATCTCGCAAAAAACCGTTGAAATGATAGAGTGCGACCGACAGCGCTGCGACGCCTCGTATGCCCTCGAACGATCTTATTGAGACATCGCCTTTCATCATTTCCGTGTAGTCGTGACTTGAATATTCGATCTGCAGTTGAGCACACGATCCGCATCGTGGGATATGCCTTGCTGTAAAGGCTGCGCGGAGAATATCAAGGCGTAGAGCTGAGCATCTGGGAGAATCGCTCAAATTTGACCCGCATCATGGAGCGAAGTGCGGGCCGGATCTCCATTGGGATAGTCAAGTTTCGCCTGGGAACTCCGTGGTGTAGCCTCCCATAGCGATTTCCTTTTGACCGCAATCCCACAAACATGAAGAGATGTCACCTGCAAGTACTGGCTTCATTCACGGTGTTTGCGTCCGCGGCTGCATATTCCTCGGAGTTCTATTTACACGCTGGCGACACCGTCGTATTTCTCGGCGATAGCATCACCGAGGGCGGCGCGTATACGACAACGGTCGAGGACTACGTGGTAACACGCTTCCCTGAAATGCGAGTCCGCTTCGTCAATTCGGGCGTCGGTAGGGATACGATCCGTGGCGGACTAGCAGGGTCGATCGACGAGCGGCTCATTCGCGATGTGGCTCCGTTTCACCCTAACGTCGTATCGATGATGTTTGGCATGAACGATGCCCATTTTCATCCGTACGATCAGACCGGCTATGACACATACCTTGCGGGCTATCAGACAGCGATGACGACCCTGCGCAAGCTCGCGCCCGATACGCGCATCACGGTGATCAGGCCATCGCCCTACGACGACGTCACCCGCCCGGCTCTATGGGGTAGCGGCTACAACGACGTCCTGGTGCGTTACGGCGAAGGTCTAAGCAGTATTGCGAAAGACTCGCGTGCGGAGGTCGTCGACTTGAACGGCCCCGTCGTGAAAGATTTGCGCCGACTCACGGAAATTGATCCAGAGAACGCGCGACGACTCATACCCGACCGTATTCATCCGGTTGCAGCAGGTGGCCTGTTGTTCGCGAAGGCGCTATTAAAGGCGTGGTATGCAAAAGCGGTCGTGTCTTCGGTGTCGATCCATGTGGGTTCACATCCCACGTGGGTCAGCAATGACGCTCAGGTGCGTAATCTGCAGTCGGAAAGGGGATTGAGTTGGGAATCGCTCGATCGCACGTTGCCGATGCCGTTGCCCGATGATGACCTCACGAAGTTCGTTGTCGAGCACACAGATATTCTCGAGTCATTAAGTGAACAACGGCTGGTTGTTTCGGGGCTCCCCAGCCAGCGCTACCGACTCTCGATCGACAATCAGGTGATTGCAGTCTTTGACGCAGACGCGTTGGCACAAGGTATCAATCTCGCTGCATATCCAACGCCAATGACCGCTCAAGCGGCCGACGTACATAGGCTGACGCTTGCACACAATGCAATCAGGGCGACGCGCTGGCGTCGCGTCCAGATGTTGAAAACGACAGAGCATTCCGACCAACTCAAGTCGGCATTGGATGCGCTGGATCTGGCTGAAGATCAAGTCATCGCGCTGCAACTTAGTGCAGCCCTGCCGGTGTGGCATCGATTTGAACTTGCGCCGTTGTAGGTCTGCCTGTGCAATCAGCTGCAAGAGACTGCGCCGACGGTACGCAGTACACGTCGGGCAGTGAGCGTGACGTCCGGGCGTTTGCCCAAGCGTATCGACCGCGGTAGAGACTTCAGGAGGCCAGCAAGGTATTGCGCCTTGTACTCCTTGGAATCGCCCGCAGTCAACGTCTACCACCGAATCAGAACTGCAAGAGGGCCGCCTTCGCGTGCAAGCGCCAAACGAGCATGGCCATTAACGCCCTCCGCTCGCATTTGCCCACACAATCTCAGATTTCTGCCCTTGCCTAGCGACTACTTCCTCTGAATAAACTCGATCTTGTACCCATCCGGATCGGTCACAAACGCGATCACCGTCGTCCCATGCTTCATCGGACCCGCCTCACGCACCACCGTCCCGCCCTGCTCCTTAATCTTCGCGCAGGCGGCGTAGGCATCGTCCACCTCAACCGCCAGGTGGCCAAAGCCAGCGCCCAGATCGTAAGAAGCCGTATCCCAATTATGCGTAAGCTCGATTACGGTGCCGTCGCGCTCGTCCGTGTACCCGACGAAGGCCAGCGTGAACTTGCCATCGGGGTAGTCTTCGCGGCGCAGCAGTTTCATGCCGAGCAGTTCGGTATAGAACTTGATCGAGCGATCGAGGTCGCCGACCCGGATCATCGTGTGCAGCAGGCGCATGGTGTACTCCGTTTTGCCGTCGTCAAAAACCGGACTGTACCAAAAACGCGCCAGCCCTGCCGGGCCCGGCAAGATGCGCCGATTTGCTCTAGCATGAACGCGATCCTGAAATTGCCCCCGGCAATTTCGCTATACGCAAGCAACTAGGAGTAGACATGCGAATTCTGGTAGTGGGTGCGGGTGCGACGGGCGGCTATTTCGGCGGCCGGCTCGCCGCTGCGGGGCGTGACGTGACGTTTCTGGTCCGCGAGGCGCGCGCCGCGCAGCTGCGCGAAGCGGGCCTCGTCATCCGCAGTCCGGCGGGCGATCTCACGCTGCGCGATGTCAAGACCGTCACGCGCGAAGCGCTCGAGTCGCAAGGCAGCCAACCGTTCGATCTCATATTGCTGAGCTGCAAGGCCTACGACCTCGACAACGCCATCGATTCGTTCGCCGCGGCCGTCGGGCCGAACACTCTGATCCTGCCGCTGCTCAACGGTATGCGCCATCTGGAAGTCCTGCAGGCGCGCTTCGGCACGCAGGGGGTGTTGGGCGGCGTGTGCCTGATCGCGTCCACGCTCAACGACAAACGCGAGATCGTGCATCTGAACGATGTGCACGCCATCACGTTCGGCGAGCTCGGCGGCGGCGTTTCGCCGCGCGTGCAAGCCGTAGCGGATCAGTTCGGCAATGCCGGCTTCCACGTGAAGGCGAGCGATCACATCCTTCAGGAGATGTGGGAGAAGTGGGTGTTTCTCGCGTCGCTCGCGGGCAGCACGTGTCTTTTCCGTGCGCCCGTTGGCGTGATTCTCGCCACGCCCGACGGCGCCGCGACCATCGAGCGTCTCTTTGCCGAATGCCGCGCGATCGCAGCCGAGCATGGCCACGCCGTGCGCGACAGCTTCCTCGAACGTTCACGCTCGATGCTGTTCGCCAAGGGTTCGTCGCTCACCGCCTCGATGTTGCGCGACGTGCAGAACGGTTCGCGCATCGAGGCCGATCACGTGCTCGGCGACCTGATCCGGCGCGGCGGCGCGGTGCAGCACGCATCGAACGAGCTATCGGTGCTGCGTGTCGTCTATAGCCAGCTCAAGGCCTACGAGGCGCAGCACAGCGAGGCGGCCTGAAAAACGGCCCGAAAAGCGGCCTGAGAAGCAGTCTGAAAAACGGCTAACGCACCGGCAAGGCGGCGCATCGCGCGCTCATCAAGCGCCGCCTGCCCCTTCCAGCGCCTGCGCGAGACTCACATATTCCTCAACGGGCACTTCCTCGGCGCGGCGCGCCAGATCGAAGCCGAGCGCGTCGAAGTCGAGGCGTTCGCGGTAGTCGCTGAGCGTATTGCGCAGCATCTTGCGGCGCTGCGAGAAAGCGGCCGTCACGAGTTCGCCGAGCAGCGCATCGTTCACCTTCGGCAGTTCGTGCGGGGCGTAGGGAATCATGCGCACGATCGCTGAATCCACCTTGGGCGGCGGCTGGAACGATTCGGGCGGCACGTCGATCAGCTTGTCGATCACGTAGCGGTACTGGAGCATCACCGTGAGACGGCCGAACGCCTTGCTGCCGGGCTCCGCCACCATGCGCTCGACCACTTCGTTCTGCAGCATGAAGTGCTGGTCGATCACGCGCCCTGCAAACGTGGTCAGGTGAAACAGCAGCGGGCTCGAAATGTTGTACGGCAGATTGCCGACAATGCGCAGCGAGGGCTTCTCGCCCGGCGCTGCGAGCGAGCCGAAGTCGAACGCGAGCGCGTCACCCGCGTGCAGTTCGAGCAGCGGGCCGAACTTCTTCGTGAGGCGCGCAATCAGGTCACGGTCCAGCTCGACCGCGTGCAGCGGCGATTCGGGCGTGGCGAGGCGCTCGATGAGCGGCTCGGTGAGCGCGCCCAAACCGGGCCCGATCTCGACCATGCGCTCGCCGCGCTGCGGGCGAATGACGTCGACGATCGAGTCGATCACGCCCGTGTCGACGAGGAAGTTCTGGCCGAAGCGCTTGCGCGCGAAGTGGCCCTGGTGCTGTCTGCTGCTGTTGGACATCTTCTCTGGATTCAATCAGACAGCGCGCCGGTGGCGCGCCATCGAAACGGCGGTGTCGAGGGCGGCGATCAGGCTGCCTGCGTCCGCGCGGCCAGTGCCGGCGAGGTCGAGCGCAGTGCCATGATCAACCGAGGTGCGCACGATCGGCAGGCCGAGCGTGACGTTGATGCCTTCGCCGAACGTCGCGTATTTCAGGACCGGCAGGCCCTGGTCGTGGAACATCGCCAGCACGCAGTCCGCATCCTTCAGGTAGCGCGGCTGGAACAGCGTGTCGGCGGGATACGGGCCGCGCGCGTCGATGCCCTGCGCGGCGGCGGCGGCCAGCGCCGGGGAGATCGTGTCGATTTCCTCGCGCCCCAGGTAGCCATTCTCACCCGCATGCGGGTTGAGGCCGGTCACCAGAATCCGCGGCAGCGGCACACCGAAATGATGACGCAGGTCATGATCGATGATGCCAAGTGTTTCAACGAGCCCCTCGACCGTGAGCGCCGCGGAAACGTCCTTGAGCGGCAAATGCGTCGTGGCGAGCGCCACGCGCAACGGGCGCGCGCCGGTGCCCGCCAGCATCATGACCACACGCGGCGTATGCGTGCGTTCGGCGAGATATTCGGTGTGGCCGGTAAAGGGCACACCGGCGTCGTTGATGGTGCTCTTTTGCAGCGGCGCGGTAACGATCGCGTCGAATTCGCCCGCCAGTGCGCCGTCGATCGCGCGGTCGAGCAGCGCGAGAACATAGCGGCCGTTGGCGGCGTCGAGCTTGCCGGGCTTGGCTGGCGTCGCGAGCGCGATATGCTCGACCTGCACAGGCTGGTGCGCCAGCACGGCGGCCCAGTCTACGCTTGCGGCCTTCGCGCGCGCTTCGAGCAACGCGCTGTCGCCTAGCACGATGAACTGCGCGTCGGGCCAGTGGGCCGACGCGCCCGCGAGTGCAGCGGCGGTCAGTTCGGGGCCGACGCCGGCCGGCTCACCCGTGGTGATGGCGATGCGGATCGGCCCCGCCCTCCGCGGAGCCGGCGACGACGATGCGGAGGCGTTCATGGCTCGATCCCTGGGTGACTGCTTAGTTGTGCGGCGGCGTCATGCCCGCGATCTTGTAGCTGACGTAGGCGCTGTCGCGCAGCTGCCGCAGCCAGTCGGCGTAAGCCTGCTCCGCTTTGCGCTGGCCGATGGCCTGGCGCGCGAGTTCCATTTGCTGCGCGATCGAGCCTTCGGCGTCGCGGCGGCCCAGCACCTGGATCAAGTGGTAGCCGTACTCGGTGCGAATCGGCTCGCTCAACTGGCCGTCCTGCAGCGTGTTCATGGCGCGCTCGAATTCAGGCACGGTTTCGCCCGGGCTGATCCAGCCGAGATCGCCGCCCTGTGAGGCCGAGCCGTCCTGCGAGTAAGTGCGCGCGAACTTGGCGAAGTCACCGCCTGCCGCGAGTTCCTGGCGGATTTCGAGCAGCTTCTGGCGCGCCTGGGGCTCGGACATGCCGTCGCCCACACGCAGCAGGATGTGGCGCACGTGCGTTTGCACGAGCTTGGGCGCGTCGGCGGCGGTGCCCTGGCCCTGGCGGCGCTCGACGAGGCGGACGATCTCAAAGCCGTCGTTGGTGCGGATCACCGTGGGGTTCACTTCGCCCGGACGCAGCGTGGAAGCGGCCGTCACGAACTCGGGCGGCAGCTTCGACTGCGCCAGAAAGCCCATGTCGCCGCCCTTGCTTGCGTCGCTCGCCTGCGAATTCGACTTCGCGAGGCTCTCGAACTTGCTACCCGACTGGGCTTCCTTGAGCAGCGCGTTGGCCTTCGCCTGCGCGGCTTCGATGTCGGTTTCCGAGGCGTTCAGCGGCGCCTTGATGAAAATGTGCTGGAAGTGCAGATCGCTCGACTGGCCTGCGTTCGGTCCGCGCTGGCTCGCGATGTAGTTCGCGACTTCGGCGTCGGACACGGTGACCCTGCTGTCCACTTCCTTCTCGCGCAGCTTCGAGAGCGTGAGTTCGGTGCGCGCGTCCTTCATGAACGTGGTCCAGGGCACGCCAGCCGCCTCGATGCGCGCGCGATAGGTGGCGAGATCCATGCCGTTGGCCTGCGCAAGACGCTCGAGCGTGCGTTGCACGGAGGCGTCGTCGACAGTGATACCGTCTTCCTTGGCCTTCTGGAGCTGGATGCGCTCGAGCACCATCTGGTTGAGCACCTGCGCGCGCAACTGGTCCGCGGGCGGAACCGGCGCGTTTTGCTGCTGAAGGCGATGCGAAATGAGTTCGGCGCGGCTGTCTAGCTCGCGCTGCGTGATCACGCCGTCATTGACGACTGCGGCGATCGTGTCGACCGTCTGGCCGTTGCCAGCCGGGAGACCTTGAGCTTGCGCCGGCGCGGCCGGCAACACGCCTGCGACGGCGAAGAGACTCGCAGCGTACGCTGCCAGGCGAAGCTTTTTCATGATTCCCACAGATACTCCAATGTTGGCGGGCACGCTTCGCCCGTCTCTATGCAACCGACACCGCGTTGCCCCGAGGCGCCTTGTGCAAACAATGCGCTCCGGATCACGCGTTATTGATAATCAGTGAAGCGCGAATCCGGCGGCGACTGGGCCGGCAGCTGCGTGTACCCCGGCACTGCCGTCCTGAACGCCGCCACCAGCCCGTTGTCGACGTTCGAGAGTCCCTTGAGCGTGAGCTGCGCGAGAAACCGCGTTGACGAATTCGGCGTACCCGACGTATTGAGCCCGTTCGCGTAACGCTGCAGGCCGATCCCGAGCACCCAGCAGTCGGCGTCGTACTGCATGCCGACCAGGCCGTCGACGATCCGATGGCCGTTCAGATCGTAGTTGAAGCGGCCCACGGCGTACACCCGGTGCGAGAACGGCCATTGAGCCGAGATCAGAACCTGATTGATCGGCTGGAAGTCCAGCGTGGTGTTCGCCCGCGTGTAGCGGTAGGCCACGTTCAGCACGCGGCTCGTTCCCGGGCTGTACCCGAAACCGATGCTCGCCTTCGTGAGCTGGTTGTTGTCGGCATTATATTGGAACGCCGTTTCCGAAGCGAAACCAGCCCCGATTTTCAGCGCAGCACCCGCAATCAGGTCCGAATGCGTCGCCTGACTCGTGCTTTCGCCGGAGTTCAGCGTGACGCGCTGATCCTGGAAGTAGTACTGCTGCGCGATCACGAAGCGCGCGCGCTCGTCGCCCGAAGCCGGGTCGATGAAGCGCGTGGTGAGCGCGGCCGTAATGCGGTTCGCGTCGGCAATCCGGTCGTTGCCGACGAAGGTGTTCGGCGTGAAGATTTCCGCGAGGCCGAAGTCCGACTCTGCGGTATCGAAAAGGGGCGCGAACTGCTGGTTGTGGTACGGCGTGTACACGTAGTACAGCCGCGGTTCCAGCGTCTGGATGTAGTCCTGGCCGAACAGGTGGACCGAGCGGTCGAACACGAGGCCCGTGTCGAAGCTGAAGGTCGGGATCGATTCGGTGAAGCTCTTCGGCGTGCCGACGGGCGAACCGAAGGTCGTGCCCGCCGGGCCGATGTTGCTCAGGTTGTACGACGCGAAGTGCCACTGAACCTTCGGCGTGACGAAGTAACCCGGCCCCATCAAGGAATACGACAGGTACGGATTGAAGACGACGCGGTCGCCTTCGGTCGCGTTGTCTTCCGTGATGCGGAAGCGCGAATAGTCGGCTTCCATGCCGTAGTCGAAGCCGCCGACGTTGTACTTCGCGTACTTCACGTTCAACTGCGGCTCGCGGCCGTACGGCGGCGTCGACGACTCGACCACCTGCCAGTGCTGGTAGCGGCCGAGCACGGACCACGGTCCGTTGTTGTACGTGAGGCCGGCTTCCTGCTGGTACAGCGTCTGCGTACCGTTCAGGAACTGGTTGGCCGGCGACGACAGGTCCGACGGATAGGTATTGTCCGAGACCTTGTTGTAGTAGACGTACCCGCCGAACCCGTTGCCGAAGTTCTGGTTGTGCTGGATGAACAGCGCGTAGCGGTTCGTCTTCGTGATCGCGTCGTCCGGCAGGAAGGTGCCGGTGATCGATCCCGAGTAATTCGTCGAGAGATACCGGTAGTTGCCCTGCAGGAACACGCCACGCTTCGAGATGATCTCCGGCGTGAACGTGAAGTCGCGGTTCGGCGCGATGTTGAAGTAATACGGCAGCGAGATTTCGTAGCCGTTCGTCGAGCTGACCGAGAACGTGGGCGGCAACAGGCCGCTGCGGCGGTCGCCCGTAAGCGGGAACGACAGCCACGGGCTCGCGAAGATCGGCACGTCCTGGAAGAACAGCACGGCGTTGTGCGCGACGCCCTCGTCGCTGCCGGTGTCGAAATCGAACTCGCTGCCCTTGATGTACCAGGCCGGATTGGTCGAGCAGTGGCACGCGGTGTAGGTGCCGGTCGTGAGCACCGAGCGCTCGCTGTCCAGCAGGTCGGCGCGCGCGGCGCTGCCCGAGCCGCCCGTGAGCGTGAAGTGGTACTTCGGCGCGGGCATGAAGCCCTCGTTCGCCTCGACCTTCAAATGCGCCTCGGGCCCCGTGAACGTCGTGCCGTTCTGCACGACCACGACATTGCCGTACGCATTGGCCATGTCGGTGTCCTGGTCGTAGTGCAGGGCGTCGCCCTTCACCACGTTCGTACCCTGGCGCAGTTCTGCGGCGCCCTTCACTGCGAGATCGGTGTCGATCGTGCCGGTCGTCGAATCGCCGAGCACGAACGTTGCCGGGTGCTGGCCCGACGCGTTGGGGTGATCCTCGAGTTGCGGCGCGAGCCGCAGGCTCCACGGGCCGTCCAGCTGCTGGGGCTGCGCGGCCGCGCCCGAGAGCTGGGCGTGCGCGAGCGCGGGCACCAGACCCGGTACGGCCAGGAGTGCCGCGATGAGCCGCCGCTTACCCGGCACGCCGTCGTCACTAAGGGAGATCGTCTGGAAAAACTGTCTGGGCGGCATGTATGGTTTTGGCGAATCGGCCCGGCCGCCTGCCCTCTGCTTGATGGTGGCCCGCCTGGGCACCCGCCTCCCGATAAACCGGATCGAGGCCGGGGCTGCAAACAATTAATTACAATTCATCGAACCCTGGAGCGACGATGAATGCGGCGAGCGAACCGTCATGCGGGCTTTGGCGCGAGTCGCGTCAAAAAAGTCGTGGGGTATTATATGGCAAGACGTTGATCCACTGATTTTGCCTCTGGCTTTCATGACCTTTTCCGCCGCGCATTCTCCCGCCGCCTCACCTGCCGCATCCGCGACCGACACTCGCCGCGACCTGCTCGCCGCCTGGCTCGGCAGCCACGCCGGGCAGTACGCCCTCGACCTCGCAACGCTCGCCCCCGCCTCGGCGGACGCGAGCTTTCGGCGCTATTTCCGGCTCGCGAGCGCGGGCGCGCACGGCGCGACGCTGATCGCCGTCGACGCACCGCCGCCCGAAAAAAGCCGCGAATTCGCCCAGATCGCGCAGATGCTCGAGGCCGCCGGCGTCCACGTACCGCGCGTGCTCGAGGTCGATTTCGACGCGGGCTTCATGCTCGTGACCGATCTCGGCACCGCGCCCTACCTGAAAGCGCTGCAGGAAGCCGGCCCCGGCACACGCTCGCGCGAGCTGATGCGCGACGCTATCGAAGCGTTGATCCGCTGGCAGTCGAGCTCGCGGCCAGGCGTGCTGCCGGACTTCGACGAATCCTTCATGCGCCGCGAGATGGAGCTGATGCCCGAGTGGTATCTGGAGCGCCATCTGGGCCGCAAGGTGGACGAAGCCACGCGCGGCGTGCTCGATCGCACCTTCGCGCTGCTCGTGGCAAGCGCCCGCGCGCAGCCGCAAAGCTACATGCTGCGCGACTTCATGCCCCGCAACCTGATGATCGCCACGCCCAACCCCGGCGTGCTCGACTTCCAGGACGCGGTGTATGGCCCGATCACCTACGACGTCGTCTCGCTGTTGCGCGACGCGTTCCTGAGCTGGGACGAAGAGTTCGAGCTCGACTGCTTCGCGCACTACTGGGAGCGCGCCAAGAAGGCGGGACTGCCGGTCGACGCCGACTTCGGCGAGTTCTACCGCCAGCTCGAGTGGATGGGGCTGCAGCGCCACATCAAGGTGCTGGGCCTGTTCTGCCGCATCAACTATCGCGACAGCAAACCGCATTACATGGCCGACCTGCCGCGCTTTCTCAACTACGCGAGCAAGGTCGCGCACCGCTACCGCCCGCTCGTGCCGTTCGCACGGCTCATCGACGAACTGCAGGGCAGCGCCGTCGAAGTCGCCTACACCTTCTGAAACGGGCCGTCATGACCCAAACGAATCACACGCGGGACAAGGCGCGCCACGGCCGAACGGCCATGATCTTCGCCGCCGGACGCGGCGAACGCATGCGTCCGCTCACCGACACCTGCCCGAAGCCGCTGCTGGCCGTGGGCGGCAAACCGCTGGTCGTGTGGCAGATCGAGCGGCTCGCCGCGGCGGGCTACACGCGCATCGTCATCAACCACGCCTGGCTCGGCGCGCAGATCGAAGCCGCGCTTGGCGACGGTGCGCGCTTTGGCGTGACGCTCCACTACTCGCCCGAGCACGACGCGCTCGAAACGGCGGGCGGCATTGCACAGGCGCTGCCGCTGATCGAGTCGAACGGCACGCCCGAGGTGTTCCTCGCGGTGAGCGGCGACGTCTACAGCGCCTACGATTTCGCGCGCCTGAACCCGCACGCGCAAGCGCTCGCGGCGCAAGCGCAGCCGGGCATGCATCTCGTGATGGTGCCGAACCCGCCGTTCCACCCGAAGGGCGACTTCGCGCTGAACGCTGACGGCCGGCTCGCGCTCGAAGGCGCGCCGCGTTACACGTTCGGCAATATCGGCCTCTACGACACGCGCATGTTCCGCGATCTCGCGCCGGGCACGAAGCGCGCGCTTACACCGTACTATCGCGAGTCCATCGCGCAAGGACGCGTGAGCGGCGAGCTATATGAAGGCGTTTGGGAAAACGTCGGCACGCCCGCGCAGCTCGACGCGCTCGACGCCGCGCTGCGCACGTCGACTCACGCGCAACCCGGCTAAAAACCTGCAAACGCCCGCGCGCGGAGCGCTTCAGTTTCCGCCCGCCGCCGGCAACTCCACTTGCCCAGCTTCTGACTGCGGCACATCGCCCGCCTTCTGCTGCTGAAGCGCCCACATCTGCGCATAGTGTCCGCCCGCGCGCAGCAGTTCCGCATGCGTGCCGCGCTCGACGATGCGCCCGTGATCCATCACGATGATCTGCTGCGCGTGCACGACGGTCGAGAGCCGGTGCGCGATGACGAGCGTCGTGCGCTCGCGCGCGATCTGGTCGAGCTCGTGCTGGATGGCCCGTTCCGAGCGCGAGTCGAGCGCTGAGGTCGCCTCGTCGAACAGCAAAATGGGCGGATTCTTGAGCAGCGTGCGCGCGATCGCCACGCGCTGCTTCTCGCCGCCCGAAAGCTTGAGGCCACGCTCGCCCACCGGCGTGTCGTAGCCCTTGGGCAGACTTTCGATGAACGTGTGAATATGCGCCGCGCGCGCCGCTGCGATCACTTCCTCGCGGCTCGCCGTCGGGCGGCCATAGGCGATGTTGTAGTAGATCGAGTCGTTGAACAGCACCGTGTCCTGCGGCACGATGCCGATCGAAGCACGCAGCGAGTCCTGTGTGACGTCGCGGATATCCTGGCCGTCGATGGTGATCGCGCCACTGCTCATGCGGTCGAGATCGTAGAAGCGGAACAGGAGCCGCGCGAGCGTGGACTTGCCCGATCCGCTATGCCCAACCACGGCCGTGGTCGTGCCCGCCGCAATCGTGAAGCTCAGGTCGTGCAGAATCTGACGCGACGGCTCATACGCGAAGTTCACGTGCGAAAAGCGCACCTCGCCACCGCGCACCGCAAGCGCCTGTGCGCCGGGCACGTCGGCCACTTCGCGCTCGACGGTGAGCAGCGTGAACATGCGGTCCATGTCGGTGAGGCTCTGCTTGAGCTCGCGATACACCACGCCGAGAAAATTCAGCGGAATGTAGAGCTGCAGCATGAACGTGTTGATGAGCACGAGGTCGCCGAGCGTGAGCCGCCCCGCCATCACGCCCTGTGTGGCGCGCCAGAGAATGAATACGAGCCCCGTGCCGATGATCGCCTGCTGCCCGAAGTTGAGCGCGGAAAGCGAATGCTGCGACTTGATTGCGGCCTTGCGGTAGCGATGCAGGTTCTCGTCGTAGCGCTTCGTCTCCCACTCTTCGTTGCCGAAGTACTTCACCGTCTCGTAGTTGATGAGCGAATCGATCGCACGCGCGTTGGCGCGCGAATCGAGCTCGTTCATCGTGCGGCGATAGTGCGTGCGCCACTCGGTCACCTTCACCGTGAACACGATGTACGCAACGAGCGCGATGAGCGTGACGATCGCGTAATAAGCCTCGTACTTCACGACGAAGAAGCCGAGCACGAGACCCACTTCCACGAGCGTCGGCAGGATGCTGTAGAGCGAGTAGGAAATGAGCTGCGTGATGCCACGCGTGCCACGCTCGATGTCGCGCGACATGCCGCCGGTTTGCCGCTCGAGATGAAAGCGCAGCGAGAGCGCATGCAGATGGCGGAACACCTTGAGCGCGAGCTGGCGCACGGCGCTCTCGGTCACTTTCGAAAACAGGATTTCGCGCAGCTCGGTGAAGAGCGATGTCGAGAGGCGCACGATGGCGTAAGCCACCACGAGCAACCCGACGCCGCCCGCGAGCACGATGCCTGGCGCGTGCTCCGCGCGACCGAGCGCGGTGAGCTGGTGCACGGAAGCGAGACCGTCGACGATGTGTTTCATCACGATCGGCACGCCGAGGTTGGCCACCTTCGCGCCGATCAGGCAGGTGAGCGCGAACGCCACGCGCCATTTGTAGGCGGTGAGGTAAGGCAGCAGCGAAACGATCGTCTGCCAGTCGTTGCGCGGCCCGGTGGCGGGCAGTGCGGGTTCGTTGGAAGCGGGAAAGCGGCGCATGGGGCGAGCAGCGAGAAACGTGCGCAATGCGGCGCGCGAAAGCCGGTTCAGCAAACCGGAGCCTGGCGCGGCGCAAGCGGCACGGCGAGTCTTGTGGGGTAATCGGCGACGGGTTTCGCGAAGGTGGAAGGCTCTAATCGACCCGCCCGCCGCACCTTATGCTTTCCCGTACAATTCCTGATCAACGTATTGTCGCAGAAGGCGGCGCGCGCCGCTGAGCACGCCACGCCGGGCGCGCCCCGCTTGCCTCCAGCCTGCGCCGCAATGCTGTCCGCCGTTCGATCCCTTTTCATGGAAGCCCGATGACCGACTCCTTCCCGCTCCCCCAAAAATCGCCCGCGCTGCGCGTCGTGCCGCAACCCTCGGACGCCAACGTTCACGGCGACGTCTTCGGCGGCTGGATCATGGCGCAGGTCGACATCGCCGGTTCGATTCCGGCGAGCCGCCGCGCCAATGGACGCGTTGCGACCGTCGCGGTGAACTCGTTCGTGTTCAAGCAACCGGTGTTCGTGGGCGACCTGCTGAGCTTCTACGCCGACATCGTCAAGACCGGCAACACCTCGGTGACCGTCGAGGTCGAGGTGTACGCGCAGCGTATGCGCCTTCAGGAGGAAGTCGTGAAGGTGACGGAAGCTACGCTCACCTATGTTGCGACCGGCACGGACCGCCGCCCGCGTCAGCTGCCGCCGATTGAATAACGCTTACGCCCGGCCGCTGCGCCGGGCTTAGCCCGTCCACGCCAGCCCCGGCGCTTCCTCGTACGTTGCGCTCGCGCGCAACAGCGCCGCGGCCTCGTCGCCGGGTAGCGGCGGCGCGAAGAAGTAACCCTGCAGCTCGTCGCACGCGCGATCACGCAAGAAGGCGAATTGCGCCGACGTCTCCACCCCTTCCGCGATCACCTGCAACTGCAGCTCGTGCGCAAGCGCGATGATGGCCGCCGTGATCGTTTCGTCGTCGCTGCTCGTGCCGATGTCGGCCACGAACGAGCGGTCGATCTTGAGCCGGTCCACCGGCAAGCGCTTCAGGTAGCTCAGGCTCGAATAGCCGGTGCCGAAGTCGTCGATGGCAATGCCGATGCCGAGCGCGTGCAGCTCGTTCAACATCGACACGGCTTCCTCGGCATTGCGCATGAGCGTGCTCTCGGTCAGCTCAATTTCGAGCCAGCAGGCTTCCAGCCCGGTTTCCTGCAGCACGTCCTTCACGAGCTGCGCAATGTCGCGCTGGTGGAACGTCTTCGCCGAGAAGTTCACGGAAACGCGCACGGGCGGCAGCCCCGCGAGTTGCCACGCCCGGTTCTGGCGGCACGCCTCACGTAGCACCC
The DNA here is from genome assembly GCF_905220155.1 of Paraburkholderia sp. J7. NCBI lineage: Bacteria > Pseudomonadati > Pseudomonadota > Betaproteobacteria > Burkholderiales > Burkholderiaceae > Paraburkholderia > Paraburkholderia sp. J7. Next base: position 230,930 of record NZ_CAJMYZ010000013.1, read on the forward strand.
AGTCGGAGAGCGGGCCGATCAGGCCGCTTTCTTCCGCCACGGGAATGAACTGCGCAGGCGACACAAGCCCAACCTCCGGGTCGCGCCAACGCACGAGCGCCTCCATGCCGACGACGCGGCCGCCCTCGATCTCCACCTGCGGCTGGTAGTGCAGCAGGAATTCGCTGTCGCGCAGCGCGCGGCGCAGGCGCCGCTCGAGATTCAGGCGCGCACCCACATTCGCGTTCATCTCCGGCTGGAAGAACTGGAACGTGTTGCGGCCCATGTCCTTCGCGCGGTACATCGCGACGTCGGCCTTCTTCATGAGCGTTTCGGCGTCGTTGCCGTCCTGCGGGAACACGCTCGCTCCCATGCTGCAGCCCACGTACAGTTCGGTGCCGTCGATCCACACCGGCTCCGAGATCAGCGCGCGCGCGCGCTCCATCCAGCCGATCAGCGACTTCTCGTCGATGGTGTCGGTGAGTACGATCACGAACTCGTCGCCGCCGTGGCGCGCGACCGTGTCGGTCGTGCGCGTGCAACGCTGAAGCCGCTCGGCCACCACGCCGAGCAGACGGTCACCCACGCTGTGGCCGAGACTGTCGTTGACGTTCTTGAAACCGTCGAGGTCGATGAACACCACGGCCACGCCCGTGTCGTGCCGCTGCGCCGCGAGCAGCGCGTGCTGAAGCCGGTCGCGCAGCAGGTTGCGGTTGGGCAGCAGCGTGAGGCTGTCGTAGTTCGCCTGGTATTCGAGCTGCTCCTGATAGCGGATCAGCTCGGTCACGTCGTTGATGATGCCAATGTGATGCGTGATGCGGCCATCGAGATCAGGCACCGGCGCGATCAGCAGCTGGTTCCAGAAGAGCGCGCCGTCTTTGCGGTAGTTGCGCAGCACGGCGCTCACTTCGCGATTGGAGAGCAGCGCCTTGCGCACCGCGATGAGGCCGTCCTGATCGCGGTCGTCGCGTTGCAGGAAACGGCAGTCCTGGCCGACCACCTCGGCCGGATCGAAGCCCGTGATGCGGCGAAACGCAGGATTCGCGTACTCGATCAGATTGCTGCCGCCCGGGCCCGGCGCGGTGATGAGAATGGCGTTCACGCACGCATCGAGCGCGCGGCTTTGCAGGCGCAGCGCGAGGTCGGCGCGCTTGCTTTCCGTGGTGTCCGAGTACGAGCCGAGCACGCCGATCACGCGGCCGTCGCCATCGAGCAGCGGCAGCTTGCTCGTGAGCGTCGTGCGGTGCAGGCCGTCGATCGTGTGGTCGTCCTCGAAATTGATGCGCGGCAGGCCCGACTCGATCACCTCGCGATCCTGTTCGCGCATGTCGTCGGCGTAGGCGCGCCACGGCAGGTCTTCGTCGGACTTGCCGATGATCTGCTCGGGGTAGGCGAGGCCCGCGTCGCGCGCGAACGTCATGTTGCAGCCGAGATAGCGCGATTGCGCGTCCTTCCAGAAGATGCGCTGCGGGATGTTGTCGATCACCGACTCGAGCATCTGGTTCGAGCGCTGCGCCTCCGCCTCGGCCTTGATCTGCTCGGTGACGTCGTCGGCGAGCACGAACACGGCGTCGCGGCCGAGGAAGGTGAGCGAGTGATGCGAGATGTCGGCGCTGATGATCGAGCCGTCGCGGCGGCGATGGTGCCAGATGCCGGCCATCATGCGCACGTTCTGCGTGAGCATGTCCGAGCGCGTGAGATGTTGCTCGAGCCGCGAGACGTCCTCGGCGGGACGGATGTCGCGGATCGTCATCGCAAGGAACTCCTCCTCGCTGTAGCCGTATTGCTGGATCGCGGCGCTATTCACGGCGAGAAAGCGCAGCGTCTCGCGGTCGAACACGTACATCGGCACCGGGTGCGCGTCGAACAGCCCCTGAAAGCGCTCGCTGCGCAGGCGCATGCCGCTCACGGCGCGCAGCTTCTCGCGGGCGGCGCTTTCGCGCGCGCCGAACGTGTAGATGAGCAGCGTCCCACCCGCGAGCATCGTCACGATCAGCAGCAACAGGGCGCGGCCGCCCGAGCGCGCCGAGTCGGCGAGCGCGGCGGCGAGCGCCAGATCCTCCGCGCGTTGCAGCGCCGCGAGCCGGGCGTCGAGCTGGTCCACGAGGGTGTCGATGCGGATGTATTCGCCGGCGAGCCACGCGGCAGTGGCAGGCGACGGCGCTTCGGCCGTGAGTACTGCTGTGGGCACAGCGGCGGTTGGAGGTGTTGCCGCAGCAGGCGGCGCGGCGGTCGCTGTGACGGGATTTTGGGTGCTGCTTGCCGCGACGTTTGCCACGCCGTTTGCTGCGATATTTGCCGCGACACTCGCGCCGAGCGGCGCCACGGTGAGCGTATCGAGCGTCACGGCGCTCGCCGCCACATCCGCCGCGGCGTGCAGCGGCAAGATAGTGCCGGTCACGACATGGCCGGCCATGCGCGCGTCTGCGGCGTTCGCGGGTTGAACCGCCTTCGCGGCGGCGGCATTGCGTGCGGGCGCCTCGCGCGATTCCCATGGCGCTGCGGGCGAACGAGCGGCATCGGCTGGCATTGCCGTGCCGAATTCCTGGTTGGCCGCGCCGTCAGCCGGAGCCGCCGCCGCTGGCGCGGTCCCGTTCGCCGCAGCCTGTCCGCGCTCGTCGGCAACGCGCTGCTCGGCGCGCGCGAGCGTCACGTCGATCTCGCCCGCAATGGCAGTGGCCTGCGCCGCCAACGCATCGAAACGGGCGGCGAGGTCGGCATTGCCGGCCAGCTCCGCACGCAGTGCGCGGCCGGTTTCGTCGAGCATGACGGCGCGCGCATCGTGCGCGGCCGCCGACTCCGGCTCGCCCTGCACTGCGAAGCGGCCCAGCGCGCTCACACCGCTGCCAAGGGCATCGCGATAGCGGTCGAGGTCGTGACGGATCGTCGCCGCCTGGCTCGCGCGCAGGTCGATCTGGCGCTGACCGTCGATCTGAGTCCACGCGACAAAAGCGTTCGCGCCCACGGCCGCCGCAACGACAGCCAGATTGATGAGTTGGCGCTTCGAAAAAAGAAGGTTCATGAATGCCGAGCGTCGTTCGCACCCGCGCCGTGAGCGCGGGATGATGGGTCACGACTGCGCGCGACCGGTCGGCGCCTGACGCGCCAACCCGAAATAACGGCACGGCCGGCCTTGTCTTGAGGGCAAACGGGGGAAAGAGGCGGAAAAAGACGCGCAGCGGCGCGCGCGAGGCGGCCGCGGCTAACAGGAATCGGGTATGGATCGGCTATTTGTCTGCCTGGAAGCGACCAAGAAGCGGCAATGACCCGCTGGTGGGCAGGATTGGCGGGAAATCAGCGCCGGAAAATCACCGCGGCACCGCCAGCCCGAACTCGCTCATCGCCGGCGCGAAGTCGTGATTGCTCTCCGGCTTGCGCGCGAGCTTCGCAAGCACATAGCGCTGGAACGGGTCGAGCTGCGCCCAGTCTTCGAGGCCGGGCGCTTGCAGGCTGGCAAGCTCGGACTGAAGCGCAATGCTGCCCGGCACCGCGTTCACGTCGCGCCAGGCCGGCGCTTCTTCGGGCGCAAACCATTCGGGCTCGACGTTCGCGTGCGTGCGCATCATCTCGAAGAGCGCGTGGTCGAAATTGGGCTCGATCTGCGTGTCTTCATCGACGGGGAAACATGCCAGCAGCCGGCGGTCCTCGTAGGGCAGCAACTGCCATTGCGCGAGAGAGATGCGCAGACCAAAGCGATCCAGGTTGAAGCGCACGCACATCGGGATATAGGTGAGGTTTTCGGACGACTCGACCTCGAACCGGAAAAGCAGCGGAGCTTCGTTCAATGCCATGACGGTATCCTCGCGAGGCGGGCAAAGGCGCAGGCAAGCGCGCGCGGCCCGCTTGAGGTATTTTAGAACCTTCCGCGCGCGGCGCGGCTGCGCTGTCCCCTGGCGGCGCTGCGGTGCCGCGCCGCACAAGGACTGATGGAGTTTTGCGCTTGAATACCCCAACCCGCACGCAGAGCGCGGCGACGAATCCCCTGGAATCCGATGGCCAACCCGGCGCCATCGAGTTGCGCGTGCACCGGCACCGTGGCGGCACGGTAGAAACGCGCGAGGACCACGTGGGCCAGGAATGGCCCGTCGCGCTCGTTTTCAATGGCATTTCGCACGCGGTCATGATGTGCACGCCGCGCGACCTCGAAGCGTTCGCCGTGGGCTTCGCGATCTCCGAAGGCATTGTCGGGCGCAACGCCGACATTCAGGACATCGAGGTGTACTGGCACGACGAGGCGGATTTGCCGCATGCCGAGGTTCATCTCACGGTCGTGCAGCAGGCATTCGTCGAACTGAAGGAAAAGCGGCGTGCGCTCGCCGGGCGCAGCGGCTGCGGCGTGTGCGGCATCGAGAGCATCGACTTGCTCGATCTCGAGCCCGAGCAGGTGCCCGACACCGGCTTCGTCGCGCGCCTGGCGCCGGACGCCATCGCGCGCGCCGCACGCGAACTGCCGCAGCACCAGGCGCTCACGAAGCTCACCGGCGGCTTGCACGCGGCCGCGTGGTGCGACGAGAACGGCGCGATCCTGCGCGCCTTCGAGGACGTGGGGCGCCACAACGCGCTCGACAAACTCATCGGCCAGCTCGTGATGGAGCGCGCCGACACGCAGCAGGGCTTCGTCTTCCTCTCCAGCCGCGCAAGCTACGAACTGGTGCGCAAAGCCGCACGCGTGGGCATTCCGATGGTCGCGACGATCTCGGCGCCCTCTTCGCTCGCCATCGCCATCGCGAAGCGGGCCGGACTGCGGCTCGTGAGTTTTTGCCGCGAGTCCGGGTATGTCGATTACGAAACGGCCTGATTTAATCTGAGCTTGCGCTCGCGGCTCAATCGAACTGCCGGAAATCCGGCTTGCGCTTTTCGAGGAACGCCGTGAACGCCTCGCGCGCTTCGGGTGCGAGCAGCATCTTGCCGAAGTGCACGAACTCTTCGCTCATACGCGTCTTGATCTCGTGGTCGCTCGCGCGCTTCATGAGCGACTTCGTCACGCGCAGCGACGACGCGGGCAGCGCCACGAGCTTCGCCAGTTGCCCGGCGACGAACGCGTCGAGCTCGGCGGCCGGCAGCACACGGTTCACGAACCCCATACGATGCGCTTCAGCCGCGTCGAAGGTCTCGCCGAGCAGCAGCTTTTCCGCCGCGCCCTGATAGCCCGCGATACGCGGCAGCAAGAGCGACGAAGCCGCCTCGGGGCACAGCCCCAGTTGCGCGAACGGCACGGCGAAGCGCGCATTGTCGGCGGCGTAGACGATGTCGCAATGCAGCAGCAGCGTCGTGCCGACACCGATCGCCGGTCCCTTCACCGCCGCGACGATCGGCTTCTCGCAAGTCGAGATGGCGTCGAGAAAGCGGATCACGGGGGAATCGGCGCCGGCGGGCGGGCTCTTCAGAAAGTCTTCGATGTCGTTGCCGGCCGTGAAGATCTCTGCGTGGCCGCCAATCAGCACCGCGCGCACCGAGGCGTCCTCGTTCGCGCCAGTGAGCGCGTCGGCCATCGCCTGATACATCGCGGGCGTGAGCGCATTCTTGCGCGCGGGCCGGTCGATGGTGATTGTGAGCACGCCGTTTTCGCGTGCCACAAGGATTTCGTTGCTCATACGAATGTCTCCTCAGTCGACCGGAGCTGGCGCTTCAGCGCTGACTCCGGTCCCACCTGGTCTGATACGAAAAACGGTCCGCAAACCGTTAAGTCTGCGAACCGTGTCGATAACGCCTGAGCGCTAGTGCTTACAGCCGCTCGATGATGCCCGCCGCGCCCATGCCGGTGCCAACGCACATCGTGACCATGCCGTACTTGTAGTTGCGGCGGCGCAGACCGTGCACGACCGTCGAGGCGCGGATCGCGCCCGTCGCGCCGAGCGGGTGGCCCAGCGCAATCGCGCCGCCAAGCGGATTGATCTTCGAAGGATCGAGGCCGAGGTCCTGGATCACCGCCAGCGACTGCGCGGCAAACGCTTCGTTCAGCTCGATCCAGTCGAGATCGTCCTGCTTCAGACCCGCGGCCTTCAGCGCCGCCGGAATCGCTTCCTTCGGACCGATGCCCATGATCTCCGGCGGCACGCCGCGCACCGCGAAGCTCACGAAGCGCGCGAGCGGCGTGAGGTTGAACTGCTTGAGGATCTTTTCGGAGACGACGATCAGCGCGCCCGCGCCGTCCGAAGTCTGCGAGCTGTTACCGGCCGTGACCGAGCCCTTGTTCGCGAACACCGCGCGCAGCTTCGCGAGGCCTTCGAGCGTGGTGTCGGCACGCGGGCCTTCGTCCAGCTCGATCAAGCGCTCCTTCACCTTCACTTCGCCCGAAGCGAGATCGGGGAAGCGCTCGACGAGCGTGTACGGCGCGATCTCGTCCTTGAACTCGCCCGCCTGTTGCGCGGCGAGCGCGCGGCGATGCGATTCGACCGAGAACGCGTCCTGCGCTTCACGGCTCACCTTCCAGCGCTCCGCGACCTTCTCGGCGGTCAGGCCCATGCCGTAAGCAATGCCGATGTCTTCATTGCGATCGAAGATATGCGGCGAGAGCGACGGCTTGTTGCCCATCATCGGCACCATGCTCATCGACTCGCAGCCGCCCGCGATCATCGCGTCGGACTCGCCCACGCGGATGCGGTCGGCGGCCATGGCGAGCGCCGTGAGACCCGACGCGCAGAAGCGGTTGACGGTCACGCCGCCCACACTCTGCGGCAGCCCCGCGAGCAGCGCGCCGATACGCGCCACGTTCAGGCCTTGCTCGGCTTCCGGAATCGCGCAGCCGACGATCGCGTCTTCGATCACGCTCGTGTCGAGCCCGGGCACCTGCGCCACGGCCGACTTGATTGCGTGAACGAGCAGCTCGTCCGGGCGGGTGTTCTTGAACACGCCGCGCGGCGCCTTGCCGATGGGAGTGCGGCTCGCGGCGACGATGTAGGCGTCCTGCAACTGTTTGCTCATCTCTTACTCCAGTATCTGGTGTGCGTCGTGCCGCTTAGTTGCGCACCGGCTTGCCGGTTTGCAGCATGCCCATGATGCGTTCCTGCGTCTTCTGCGTGCCGAGCAGTTCGACGAAGGCGCGGCGCTCGAGCTTGAGCAGCCATTCTTCGTCGACGAGGCTGCCCGCCTCGACGTCGCCGCCGCACACCGCTTCCGCGATGCGGCTCGCGATCAGGAAGTCGTGATCGCTGATGAAGCGGCCGTCACGCATGTTCACGAGCGACGCCTTGATGGTCGAGATCGCCGAGCGGCCCGCCACCGGAATTTGCGTGGCGCGCAGCGGCGCACGGTAGCCCGCCGCGCTCAGCGCGCGCGCTTCCTTCTTCGCCGTGTCGAGCAGTTCGAACACGTTGAAGACGATGGTGTCCGAAGGCTTCAGATAGCCCATTGCGCGCGCTTCGTGCGCCGAGGCCGAGACCTTCGCCATCGCGGCGTTTTCGAACGACTTCTGCAGGAACCGGAGCAGATCGCTCGGCACCGCGCCGATCGCCTGCGCGCCTTCTGCGGCGCGAATCGCCGCTTCCTTCAGGCCGCCGCCGGCGGGCACGAGGCCCACGCCCACTTCCACGAGGCCGACATAGCTCTCGATGTGCGCCACACGCTTCGCGCTCTGCAGCATGATTTCGCAGCCGCCGCCGAGCGCGATGCCCGACACCGCCGTGATGACCGGCACGTTCGCGTACTTCACGCGCAGCATCGTGTCCTGGAACTTCTTCACGAACGGCTCGATGCCTTTCGCACCGCCCATCATGAACGCGGGCATCGCCTCTTCGAGGTTCGCGCCAGCCGAGAACGGGCCGCCCGGCGCGCCGAGCTTCAGCGACGTCGGTTGCCAGATCACGAGGCCCTTGTAGCCGTCTTCGGCGATGTCGATGGCCTTCACGAGCGAGTCGAGCAGGCCCGGGCCCATCGTGTTCATCTTGCTCTTGTACGAGACGATGACGACGTCGTCCTCGCCCGCGCGGTCGTCCACCCAGGCGCGCAGGTTTTCGTTCTCGAACAGCGTCTTGCCGTAGGTCTTCGGGTCGCGTGCATTCGTTTCACCGAACAGCGCCGCACGGAACACCTGACGCTCGTACACCGGCAGATTCGAGCGCGGCACGAACCGCGCTTCGGCGGGCGACCACGAGCCGTCCGCGCCATGCACGCCGCCGTTCGCGGCGACCGGACCTTCGAACACCCAGGCGGGCAGCGGCGCATTCGAAAGCGCCTTGCCTGCATCGATGTCTTCCTTCACCCATTCGGCCACCTGCTTCCAGCCTGCGGCCTGCCAGCCCTCGAACGGGCCTTCGTTCCAGCCGAAGCCCCAGCGGATCGCGAGATCGATGTCGCGCGCGTTGTCCGCGATCGACTGCAGATGCACGCCGATGTAGTGGAACACGTCGCGGAAGATCGACCACAGGAACTGCGCCTGCGGGTGCTGCGTTTCGCGCAGCAGCTTCAGACGTTCTGCGGGCGGGCGCTTGAGGATGCGGCCGACCAGTTCGTCGGCCTTGCCGCCGCCGTCGACGTACTCGCCCGTATTCGCGTCGAGCACCTTGATCGCCTTGCCTTCCTTGCGATAGAAGCCGCCGCCCGTCTTCTGGCCAAGCGCGCCCTTCGCTACGAGCCCCGCGAGCACCGCCGGCGTTTCGTAGACCGGAAAGAACGGATCGTCCTTCAGGTTGTCCTGCATCGTCTTGATGACGTGCGCCATCGTGTCGAGGCCGACAACGTCCGCCGTGCGGAACGTCGCCGACTTCGCGCGGCCAAGGCGCGAGCCCGTGAGGTCGTCGACTTCGTCGAAACGCAGTCCGAACTTCTTCGCCTCGGCGATCACCGCGAGAATCGAGAACACGCCCACGCGGTTCGCGATGAAGTTCGGCGTGTCCTTCGCGCGCACCACGCCTTTGCCCACCACGCTCGTGAGGAACGATTCGAGCTGGTCGAGAATTTCGGGCTTCGTTTGCGCCGTCGGGATCAGCTCGACGAGGTGCATGTAGCGCGGCGGGTTGAAGAAGTGCACGCCGCAGAAGCGCGCCTTCAACGCATCGTCGAAGCCATGCGAGAGTTCGGTGATGGAAAGGCCCGAGGTGTTGGTCGCGAAGATCGCGTTCGGAGCGATGTGCGGCGCGACCTTCTTGTAGAGGTCGTGCTTCCAGTCCATGCGCTCGGCGATCGCCTCGATCACCACGTCGCATTCGGCGAGCTTGGCGATGTCGTCTTCGTAGTTCGCGGGCGTGATGTATTGCGCGTCGTCCTTCACGCCGAACGGCGCGGGCGAGAGCTTCTTGAGCGTCTCGATTGCCTTGAGCGCGATGGCGTTTTTCGGGCCTTCCTTCGCGGGCAAATCGAACAGCAGCACGGGCACGCGGGCGTTGATCAGGTGCGCGGCGATCTGCGCGCCCATCACGCCGGCGCCGAGCACGGCCACCTTGCGAATATTGAGGTTGCTCACGTTGTTCCTCCAGCGGGTATGCAATGTCGAGCGGATTGAGGTGTGAGGGCGGCGTGCCTCAACGGGTAACCGAGCAGGCGCCGCCTCTGGACATCGTGTTGAGCGGGCGCGCGCCTTTGCAAAGCACGCGCCCGTTGGCTTTTAGAACAACGCTTCGTCGACTTCCATCAGCGTCTTCGAACCCGCGCGCGCCTGGCGGATCGCCGTGGCCGTTTCGGGCAGAAGCTTCGCGAAGTAGAAACGCGCCGTGGCCAGCTTCGACTTGTAGAACGGATCGCCCGAGCTTTCCTTGTCGAGCGCGATGCGCGCCATGCGCGCCCAGAAGTACGCGAACACGAGGTGGCCCGCCGTACGCAGGTACGGCACCGCAGCGGCGCCGACTTCGTCGGGGTTCTGCATGGCCTTCATGCCGATTTCCATCGTGAGCTTCTGCACCTTGTCGCCGATGTCGGCGAGCGGGTTCACGAACTCCTGCATTTCCGGCTTGATGCCTTCGCTCTCGACGAACTCCGTCACGAGCTTGCCGAACTTCTTGAGCTTCGCGCCCATGTCGCCGAGCACCTTGCGGCCCAGCAAGTCGAGCGACTGGATCGTGTTCGTGCCTTCGTAGATCTGGTTGATACGCGCGTCGCGCACGTACTGCTCCATGCCCCACTCGGAGATGAAGCCGTGGCCGCCATACACCTGCATGCCGAGGTTGGTGCTCTCGAATGCGTTGTCGGTGAGGAAGGCCTTGATGATCGGCGTGAGCAGCGCGACGAGATCGGCGGCTTCCTTGCGCTCGGTTTCATCGCCGTGCGAAAGCTCCTTGTCGATCTGCAGCGCCGACCAGTACGTGAACGCGCGCGCGCCTTCGGCCCAGGCCTTTTGCGTGAGCAGCATGCGGCGCACGTCCGGATGCACGATGATCGGGTCCGCGGCCTTTTCGGGCGCCTTCGGGCCGGTCAGCGCGCGCATCTGCAGACGCTCTTTCGCGTACGTGAGCGAGTTCTGGTAAGCGACTTCGGTCAGGCCAAGGCCTTGCATGCCCACGCCCAGGCGCGCGGCGTTCATCATCACGAACATGGCGTTCAAGCCCTTGTTCGGCTCGCCGACGAGCCAGCCCTTCGCGCCGTCGAGATTCATCACGCAGGTCGCGTTGCCGTGAATGCCCATCTTGTGCTCGATCGAGCCGCACTTGATGCCGTTGCGTTCACCGACTTCGCCCGCGGCCGTCGGGATGAACTTCGGCACGACGAAGAGCGAGATGCCCTTGGTTCCCGGCGGCGCGTCTGGCAGGCGCGCGAGCACGAGGTGGATGATGTTCTCCGCCATGTCGTGCTCACCGCTCGAGATGAAGATCTTCGTGCCGGTGATCGCGTACGAGCCGTCGCCGTTCGGCTCGGCCTTCGTGCGCAGGATGCCGAGGTCGGTGCCGCAGTGCGGTTCGGTCAGGCACATCGTGCCGGTCCACACGCCTTCAACGAGCTTCGGCAGATAAGCCTTCTGGAGTTCGGGCGTGCCATGCGCATGCAGACACTCGTAGGCGCCATGCGAGAGACCCGGATACATGGTCCACGCCTGGTTCGCCGAGTTCAGCATCTCGTAGAGCGCGTTGTTCACGAACGCGGGCAGGCCCTGGCCGCCGTACTCGGGATCGCAGCCGAGCGCCGGCCAGCCGGCCTCGACGTATTGCTTGTACGCTTCCTTGAAACCAGTGGGCGTGGTGACCACGCCGTCGCCGGCGTAGGTGCAGCCTTCACGGTCGCCGACCTGGTTCAGCGGAAACAGCACCTCGGAGCAGAATTTGCCGGCTTCTTCGAGCACCTGATTGATGGTGTCGGCGTCGAGGTCGGCGTGCTTCGGCATCTGCTTCACTTCGCCTTCCACGTTCAGCAGTTCGTGCAGCACGAACTGCATGTCGCGCAGCGGCGCGGTGTACTGTCCCATGTCTTCTCTCCAAAATTTGAGCTACGGGTCCCACGCGCGCCGCCGCGACTTCGGTGTTGCGGTCTGGGCGCTACTGGGTCTCGCTCTGATACGAAACAATCAGCTTCTCGAACGCGGCCCACGTATGCTCGACCGCGTCCGGCAGATGCAGGAAGCGGCCGTCATGGTGCAGGCCGAGCGTCACGCTATACAGTTCGAAGAGCATCAGCGCGGGATCGGTCTCCTTGCGCAAATGGCCTTCTTCAATTGCCTGCGAAATGGCCCTCAGGAGCGCCGCGCGCCACATCGTCACGCTCGCCACGAGCTGTTCGCGCACCTGGCTGTCGGCACGGTCGTCGTACTCGACGGCGCCGCTGATGTAGATGCAGCCGGTCGTGACTTCGTGAATGCGCTTCTCGAACCATCGCGACAGCATCGCACGCAGACGCGGCAAACCGCGTGGCTCGCGCAAACTCGGAAAGAAGACTTCTTCCTCGAATCGACGGTGGTACTCGCGCACCACCTCAACCTGCAGGTCTTCCCGAGACCCGAAGTGAGCGAAGACGCCACTCTTGCTCATCTGCATGCGCTCGGCGAGCAGGCCGATGGTCAGGCCTTCCAGGCCATCGCGTCCTGCGAGGTCGAGTGCTGCATCCAGAATGGCGGCTCGTGTCTGTTCGCCTTTTCGCATAGCTTTCTTTACCGTAACGATGTGGCCGCGATGTTGCCGTCAATTGCTCGTCAACTGCTTACATCAAGGCCTGAATTAAATCGAACGGCCGTACTATTGTTGAGGACAGCCGTCCGCGAAACAAGGACTTTATTAGAAACCGATTTCTAACCGGTACTCTAATTTTGGGGGTTCGTGCGCCGCGCGCAAGCCGACATTCTCTCGATTGCACGTGCGCGGATTCGTGTGGCAGGCGGCTTTCTCGTTCTAGTCGTAGCCGCCCACCGTAATGAGCTTCATGAGGGCACGATAGAACGCCCACGCAAGCCAGTTCACGGCGCGCACGTGCCACGGCCGCGCCTCGTAGCGCGCGCGGTCGATCTGCGCGGCATCGCCGAATGCCGCGAGTATCTCGCCGCGCAGCTGCTCGATCTGCGGATGCTGCACGAGCAGCACGTTGGCCTCGTTGTTGAGCACGAGGCTCAGCGCATCGAGGTTCGAGGAACCCACGGTACCCCAGCTCGAATCGACGACGGCCACTTTGCCGTGGAGCATCGTTTTCTCGTACTCCGCAATCTGCACGCCCGCGCTGAGCAACTGGTGATAGAGGAACGGCACGCCGTAGTCGAGCACCTTGAATTCTTTTCGTCCGACCAAAAGCTTGACGGCCACGCCGCGTTCCGCGGCGCTCACGAGCGCGCGCCGCAACCGCCGGCCCGGCATGAAATACGGATTGGCGAGCAGCACTTCCTTGCGCGCCTCGCCGATGGCGTCGAGATAAGCCTTTTCGATGGCGCGCCGGTTGACCACGTTGTCGCGCGCGACGAACGCCACGCAGGGCACTTGCGCCGTGCGCGGATCACGCACGCTTGCGCGCAGACGCTCGCGCAGCCGCGTGAAGAAGCGCTTCGCGCGAGGCGAGTCCACGGTGGGCGCGAGCGCACGCAGTGCGTCGTCGACGATCTGCGTGGGGCGCCCGATCGTGTGGCCGGTAGGATGCGGCGACATGAAACCCGCGCTCGCGGGCACGCCGGGCGAAACCTGCTGGGGCAGCGGCGGCCGGTAGCCGAGCCGGATCCGCCGCCACTGCTGCTCGATCGCAAGGCGCACGTCCACGACCACGGGGCCGTGCAGTTCAACGGCGAAATCCCAGCGCGAATAAGGCAGCCGGTGGCCGTCCTGCTCGAAATCGTCGATCACGTTGATACCGCCGCAATACGCAAACTGGTCGTCGATCACACAAAGCTTGCGGTGCGTGCGCGAAAAACCGAAGCGCCCGAAGATATGCGGGTTGTAGACGCGATGCTCCACGCCGGCGCCAGGCCAGGTCTCGAACAGCGCAATGCGCGGCGAGCCAATGCCGTCGGTGATGACGCGCACGCGCACGCCGCGCGCCGCCGCGCGTATGAGCGCGTCGGAGAGCGCGCGGCCGATGTCGTCGTCGCAGAAGATGTAGGTTTCGAGCGCAATGTCGCGCGCGGCGGCGTCGATGCGTTCGATCATCGCGCCGAACAGTTCGGCACTCGAGCCGAACAGGCGCACGTCGTTGCCGCTCGTGAAGCGATAGCGTGAACGATAGCGCCGGCCAAGCAGCGCCTCGCGCAGCCTCACCACGCGCTGCGATTCAATGCCGGGATCGGTACTGGTCTCGCTCATGTTGGGCTCACCCGCGACCTTCGCGTAGCCGCTCGGGCAGTTGCAGAATGGCCTCGCGGTTCGACCACGAGAAACACTTCGCCGCCGCCTGCTCGTAAGGCAGCCACACATAAGCCGTATGCTCGCGCGGCGCGAGCGTGACGACTGTGCCCGCGGGCACTTCCAGGCTGAACCAGTGCTCGGTATTACGCGTGACGCCGGGCGCGTAGCGATGGCGCCAGACAGGATAGATTTCGTACTCGATCTCGTGACGCCAGTCGAGCAGCGCCGAATGCGGAACGCCCACCGCCCCGACGGCAATGCCCGTCTCTTCGCCCACCTCGCGCACGGCGGTTTCGGCGAACGGCTCGTCGAGCCGGTCCTTGGAGCCTGTGACCGACTGCCAGAAACCGGGCCGGTCGGCGCGTTCGATGATCAGGACCTCCAGTTGCGGCGTATGGATGACGACGAGTACGGATTCCGGAATCTTCGGCGGCTTCTGCATGGCGATGGAGCGTGGGGAGGAACGCGCACTGCGCGCTTGCGGCGCGTCTAAAGGTAATTTAACGCAAAAAGCAAAAAAGGCGCACGATGCGCCTTTTTTGTTGTTGCGATGCAAAAGCCCCGACGGGCCTTCGCAGCAGGGATCAAGCGCTTACTGCGCTGCCTTCTGCTCGGGCTGACGCAGACGGATGTGCAGTTCGCGCAGCTGGCGCTCGTCCACCGGGCTCGGCGCCTGCGTGAGCAGATCCTGCGCACGCTGCGTCTTCGGGAACGCGATCACGTCGCGGATCGAGTCGGCGCCGGCCATCATCGTGACGATGCGGTCCAGACCGAATGCGATACCGCCGTGCGGCGGCGCGCCGTACTGGAGCGCGTCGAGCAGGAAGCCGAACTTCGCACGGGCTTCTTCCGCATTGATCTTGAGCGCGCGGAACACCTTGCTCTGCACGTCTTCCTGATAAATACGCACCGAGCCGCCGCCGATTTCCCAGCCGTTCAGCACCATGTCGTAAGCCTTCGCAAGGCAGCGGCCCGGATCCGTTTCGAGGTATTCCAGGTGCTCGTCCTTCGGGCTCGTGAACGGGTGGTGCGCGGCCACGTAGCGGTTTTCTTCCTCGTCGTACTCGAACATCGGGAAGTCGATCACCCACAGCGGCTTCCAGCCCTTCTCGACCAGGCCGTTGGTCTTGCCGAACTCCGAATGGCCGATCTTCAGGCGCAGCGCGCCCAGGCTGTCGTTCACCACCTTCGCGCGATCTGCCGCGAAGAAGATGATGTCGCCGTCTTGCGCGCCGGTGCGCTCGAGGATCGCAGCGATCGACGCGTCGTGCAGGTTCTTGACGATCGGGCTTTGCAGACCGTCACGGCCCTTCGCGACTTCGTTGACCTTGATCCAGGCGAGGCCCTTCGCGCCGTAGATGCGCACGAATTCCGTGTAGCCGTCGATGTCGCCGCGCGAGAGTTCGCCGCCCTTCGGCACGCGCAGCGCCGCAACGCGGCCGTCCTTGCTGTTGGCCGGCGTGCTGAACACCTTGAAGTCCACGTCCTTCACGGCGTCAGTCAGATCGGTGAACTCGAGTTTCACGCGCAGGTCCGGCTTGTCCGAACCGAAGCGGCGCATGGCTTCCGAGTACGGCATGACCGGGAACTTCGCGTCGAGCTCGACGCCAATCGTTTCCTTGAACACGTGACGCGCCATGTCTTCGAACAGGTCGCGGATTTCCTGCTCGCCGAGGAACGACGTTTCGCAGTCGATCTGCGTGAATTCGGGCTGACGGTCAGCGCGCAGGTCTTCGTCGCGGAAGCACTTGACGATCTGGTAGTAGCGATCGAAGTTCGCCACCATCAGGAGCTGCTTGAAGAGCTGCGGCGACTGCGGCAGCGCGAAGAACTGGCCAGCGTTCACGCGCGACGGCACGAGGTAGTCGCGTGCGCCTTCCGGCGTGCTCTTCGTGAGCATCGGCGTTTCGATGTCGATGAAGCCGAGCGCGTCGAGATACTTGCGCACGGCCATCGTCACGCGATAGCGCAGACGCAGGTTGTGCTGCATTTGCGGACGGCGCAGGTCGAGCACGCGATGCGTGAGGCGCGTGGTTTCCGAGAGGTTGTCGTCGTCGAGCTGGAACGGCGGCGTGACCGACGCGTTGAGCACGACGAGTTCATGGCACAGCACTTCGATCTTGCCGCTCGTGAGGTTGGCGTTGACCGTGCCTTCCGGACGATTGCGAACGAGACCCTTGATCTGGACGCAGAACTCGTTGCGCACGCCTTCGGCGGCCTTGAACATGTCCGCGCGGTCCGGGTCGCAGACGACCTGAACGAGGCCCTCGCGGTCGCGCAGGTCGATGAAGATGACGCCGCCATGGTCGCGGCGGCGCTGCACCCATCCGCACAGCGAAACAGTTTGGCCCAGCAGCTGTTCGGTCACCAGACCGCAGTATTCAGATCTCATCGACATGATGTTCGTCTTTCGTTATGCATGAATGAACGGGAGCGGCGCGTGCAAGCGCGTCGTCCGGTATTTAAAGCGGAGGATCGATGGGGCGGCGTGGAGAGGTTGCCGGCGCGACCACGCCCATCGAAACAATATACTTGAGCGCGGCGTCGACGGTCATGTCCAGCTCGACCACCTCGCTCTTTGGCACCATCAGGAAGAAGCCCGACGTGGGATTCGGCGTAGTCGGGACATACACGCTCACATGATCTTCCTGCAGGTGGTTGACCACGTCGCCGCCGGGAATGCCGGTGAGAAACGCGATCGTCCACGAACCCTTGCGCGGGTACTCGATCAGGAGCGCCTTGCGAAATGCGTTGCCGTTGCTCGAAAGCAGTGTATCGGAAACCTGCTGGATGCTGCCGTACAGCGGTCCGATGATCGGAATGCGGCGCACCAGCGCGTTCCACCACTCCACCAGCTTCTGGCCGATGAAGTTGTGCGTGAGCAGACCGACCCCGAAAATGAACGCGAGCGTGAGCACCGCGCCGAGACCCGGCAGGCGCACGCCGAACACGCGCTCCGGCCGCCACGATTCGGGCAGCAGCAGCAGCGTCTGATCCATCGTGCCGATGACGAGGTTCAGCACCCACAGCGTGATGGCCAACGGCACCAGCACCAGCAGGCCGGTCAGGAATACCGATTTGAACGTCGCTTTCTTGATCGTCATGTACACCGCCAAACGCGCCGCGCGCGGCTAATGGGCTGCCAGCGCGGCTTCGGCGCGGCGCGTATTCCCGGCAAAGCAGGAATCGCGCCGCAGGTTTTTCAGGTCGAGGCTGCCGGGCTGGCCGTGCTCGCCGGGGTGCTCGCTTGTGTGCTCGCAGCGGGCGCGGCTGCGCTCGCTTCGCTGGAACCACTTGCGGCGCCCTCGCCGGCCGGCTTGCTGCCTTCCGACGACGCGTTTTCCTTCGCGCCGGTCGCCGCAGCGCTCTTGGCGCCGTTGCCGCCGCGGAAATCGGTGACGTACCAGCCCGAACCCTTCAGCTGGAAGCCCGCCGCGGTGACCTGCTTGCGAAATGTGTCCGCGCCGCAGCTCGGGCACTGCGTCAGGGGCGCATCGCTCATCTTTTGGAGCACGTCCTTGTCGAAGCCGCACGACTCGCAGCGATAAGCGTAGATCGGCATGATCTCTATCCTGATGAAAATCTGATAATTGCTTGCAAAGCCTTGAATTATAGCCGCAAACCAGGACCGCCCCTGGCATTTACCGGGGTTGGGTGTCCAGCGGGGAGGGTCGAAAGGATTGCAGCCGCCTCAATTCACATGAGGGCAGCTTGCGTGCACATCAAGAGCGCACGCGGCAATGCAAGGCGGCGAGCGCGTCGCGCGCCCGCCTGACACCGCTCAAACGTGCGACGGCGCGGCGTCGTTGCGGCGCCACACGAGCCAGCGCTCGCGCCCGGCGAACACGGGCAGCGAGTCGGCCACGGGCTGATCGTCGGCCAGCGTGAAGTACGGCGTGAGCAAGGCGTCGAGTTCGTCGCGCGCGATGGCGAACGGCGGCCCCTTGGGTGTTTCGCCGATGAAGAAGTAGCCCGCCAGCAACGCGCCGGGCTCCAGCAGCTGAGCCATGCGCACGGCATAGCTCGCGCGCAGCGACTTGGGCAGCGCGCACAGGAAGGCGCGCTCGAACATCCAGGCTGGCGTGAACGGCGGCGTGTAGGCGTAGAAGTCCGCCTCTTCGACGACGCCGGCGTACTGCCCCAGCGCCGCGCGCGCGCTCGCGACCGCGGCCGGCGCGAAGTCGATGGCGCGCACCGTGCGGCCGCGCTCGGCGAGCCAGCGCGCCTCCCAGGCGTTGCCGCAGCCCGGAATCAGCACCGCGGCATCAGGATGTGCGGTGGCGAAGGCTTCGAACTGGCGCTGCACGCCCGCCTGGTCCCACGGCGTGAAACCGCGCTCGAAGCGCTCGTCCCAGAACGAGGGCGACGACGGGTCGCGGGTTTCGAATTCGGGCACCTCATCCGGTTGCGGCGGCTGGTTTGGGTCGCTCATCGTCTCACTCCTGGTTCTCGTGGTCCGTCACCCGCCGTACGCGAACGCGAGCCACACGCGCGCCGCCACCATGCCCACGCCCACGGCCACGCCGAACACGAGCAGGCCCTGCAGCAGGCGGTTCGTGCGGCGTTGCTCGGCGAGCATCGCGCGGATGGTCTCGTCGCTGGCGAAACCGTGCGGCTCCTGGCGGTGCAGCAGCACCTGGTGCACAAGACGCGGCAATTGCGGCAGCGTCTTGCTCCATTGCGGCGCTTCGATCTTGAAGCGCTCGTACCAGCCGCGCAAGCCGATCTGCTCGGTCATCCAGCGCTCGAGATAAGGCTTCGCCGTTTTCCAGAGATCGAGTTCGGGATCGAGTGAACGCCCAAGGCCTTCGACGTTGAGCATGGTCTTTTGCAGCAGCACGAGCTGCGGCTGGATTTCCACGTTGAAGCGCCGCGAGGTCTGGAACAGGCGCAGCAGCACCTGGCCAAGCGAAATGTCCTTCAACGCCCGGTCGAAATACGGTTCGCACACGGCGCGAATCGCGCTTTCCAGCTCTTCCACGCGCGTATTGGGCGGCACCCACCCCGACTCGATATGCAGCGTCGCCACGCGGTGATAGTCGCGCTTGAAGAACGCGAGAAAGTTCTGCGCCAGGTAGTTCTTGTCGAAGTCCGACAGCGCGCCGACGATGCCGAAATCGAGCGCGATATAGCGGCCGAAATGCGTGGGATCGAGGCTCACCTGGATGTTGCCGGGGTGCATGTCGGCGTGAAAGAAGCCGTCGCGGAACACCTGCGTGAAGAAGATCTCCACGCCCTCGCGCGCGAGCTTCGGAATGTCCACGCCCGCCGCACGCAGCTTGTCCACCTGGCTGATCGGCACGCCGACCATGCGCTCCATCACGAGCACATTGGCCGTGCTGAATTCCCAGTACATTTCCGGCACGAGCAGCAAGTCGAGGCCCGCGAAATTGCGGCGCAACTGGCTGCCGTTGGCGGCCTCACGCATGAGGTCGAGCTCGTCGTGCAGGTACTTGTCGAATTCGGCCACCACTTCGCGCGGTTTCAGGCGCTTGCCGTCGGCCCACAGGCGCTCGGCCCACACGGCGATGTCGCGCAAGAGCGCGAGGTCCGAATCGATCACCGGACGCATGTTCGGGCGCAGCACCTTCACCGCCACCGGCTTGCCCGCGTGCTGGCCGGACTTCACCTTGGCGAAGTGCACCTGCGCGATCGACGCGCTCGCCACAGGCACGCGTTCGAACTCGTCGAAAATCGTATCGACCGGCGCACCCAGCGACTTCTCGATCAGGCCGATCGCCACGTTCGAATCGAACGGCGGCACCTGGTCCTGCAGTTTTGCGAGCTCGTTGGCGATATCGGGCGGCAGCAGGTCGCGGCGCGTGGACAGCACCTGGCCGAATTTCACGAAGATCGGGCCGAGGCTTTCGAGTGCGAGACGCAGGCGCAAGCCGGGCGGATCGTCGAAACGACGGCCGATCGTGGTAATGCGCAGGAGCAGCGCTACACGCCGGTCGTTGATCCGGCTCAACATCATCTCGTCCAGGCCGAAGCGGATGACGGTGAAGAAAATCTTGAGAAAACGCAGAAAACGCATGTCTGGGGGGCCTGTTGACTAGCGCGAGCCGTGCGGCGCAGCGCTCTGGCTCCCGCCGCCGGCCGGTGATTTTTGTTCGAGTCGCTCGACGCGCTTTTCCACGCGCGCCAGCGCATCGCGTGCGCGCGACAGCTCATCGTTGAAGCCGTCTAGCTCGGCGCGCCGCACGAGCTGCGGATTTTCGTCGAGCAGATACTCCGTGACGGAGCCGAGGACGTTGCGGCCGGTGCGCAGCGCCTGTTCGCCCGCGGCGCGCGCGAGCGTGGCGATGCGTGAAGCCGGCGCGTCGCCGATCAGCTTCGCGAGGTCCTCTTCGGGCTCCCAGCGCAGATGCTCGGCGAGCTTGCCGATGACCTGCGCGAACTCGGCGTCGCCCTCGATCTTGACGTGCTTCATGACGGCCGCCTGGCCGCCCTGCACGAACGACGAGAGCGCACCCGCGGGCAGCGAAAGCGTCACGTCGACATCGCCTGCATCGTGATCCTCGACCGCGCCCAGATAGCCGTCCGGCTGCACGAGCAGCGTGAGCACGACAGGCGGGCAGGTGAGGCGCGCCGTCTTGCCCGCATACGGGGCGAGGCGCTCGCGTGCCCACGTTTCACGGGCGAGCAGGTGATTGACGGCAGCGGCGAAGGGCTTGGCGGCAAGAGTCATCGGCATGGAATAAGAAAACCCGCACGGGCACAAGCCCGGGCGGGTTCCCATTGTAACGTTCGAGCCGTCGGATCGCGCCGCCACCCTGCCCTCGCCAATGAGGCACGACGGCTGGCTGGCGCAGCGCTGCGTGATCTTTATCAAATCACGAAGCGCACACGAAGCGCACTACGTCCTTGCAAACTCAGTGAGTTTCGACCTGCTGGATACCCGCGAGCAGCCAGCCTTCGCCCGACGTGCGCGACTTCGAGAGATTCCACACCTCCGCAAACGGCTCGGCGGGCGCCCCCATGGTTTCGCGAATCAGGCCGGAGAAACGTACGCTCGCAAGGTATTCGTTGTCGCGCTCCTCCACGCCGAGCAAGTCCGCGTTGAGTTGCACGACGTCGGTCTGGTTCTGTTGCGCACCGCGGCCCGCGAGATCGACGCGGATCTCGGCAAACATCTCCGGCGTCGTGAATTCGCGGATGTCGTCCATGTTGCCGGCGTCCCAAGCGGCCTGCAGACGCACGAAGTAAACCTTCGCGTTGCGCACGAAGGCTTCGGTATCGAAGCCAGCCGGGACGGTGGGCGCCGTATCGACGTGCGGGGTGCTGACCGGATTGGCCTCAGACGCGAGGTACTGCCCTGTGGGCGGCGCGCTGTAGCGCGGCTCCTGCGGCTGATACCCGCCCGACTGGTTCAGGCTGGCCGACGAACCGTACCCGCCACCGGTCTGGTACGCGGGTTCTGCGGCACGGCGGCGGCTCATGAACTTGCGGATCAGCCAGACGGCGATAAAGGCGATGATCGCGATCACGATCATGTTGGCCATCATGCCCGCGAACGCCTCGCCAAGACCGAAGTGCGAAAGCAGCGCGGCGATGCCGAGACCGGCCGCGAGACCCGCGATAGGCCCAAGCCAGCGGTTGCGCGCCGGCGCGGCCGCGGGCGTGGGAGCCGGCGTGGCGGGTGCGCGCTGGGCGCCGGCCTGCTGTGCGGAATTAGTGGGGCTCGTGGGGCTGGGCTGCGCGGGCGGCGGCGTGGTGCTGCGCTGCGAGGCCACCGACGACTGCTTGCCGAAACTGCGGCCGCCACCCATGCGGCGAGCCTCGGCGTCGAACGACGCGAGACTGCCGGCAATCATCACGCCGGCGAGGGCCAGAACACCGAATCGTCTGGCCCACGATGATGAAAGCTTTTTGGAAGCATCGATTCTGGGCTCAGACATAACGGAAATTCCTTTAAAGACAGTGATTTGGAAACACTAATACTTTGTGCCGACGTGTAAGGCTACCACGCCAGCTGACAAATTGTAATATTTGACGGCGTCGAGGCCGACTTGTTCCATCATCGTCTTGAGTGTTTCCTGATCCGGGTGCATGCGGATCGATTCCGCGAGGTACTGGTAGCTGTCCGCGTCCTGGGCAAAGCGGCGGCCAAGCCACGGCAGCACCTTGAACGAATACACGTCGTACGCCTTCTTGAGCGGCTCCCAGACCTTCGAGAACTCGAGCACGAGCACGCGGCCGCCCGGCTTGAGCACACGGCGCATCTCGGCCAGCGCGCCGTCCTTGTGCGTCATGTTGCGCAGCCCGAAAGCCACGGTCACCACGTCGAAGTAGTTGTCCGGAAAGGGAATTTTCTCGGCGTCGCACAGGAGCGCCGGCGTGATCACGCCCTTGTCGATCAGGCGGTCGCGGCCCACGCGCAGCATCGACTCGTTGATGTCGGTGTGCCAGACCTCGCCCGTCGGGCCCGCTTTCTTCGCGAACGCCATGGAGAGGTCGCCGGTGCCGCCCGCGATGTCGAGCACCTTCGCGCCCGGCCGGATGTTCGCCTGGGCGATCGTGAACGCCTTCCACGCGCGGTGCAGCCCGCCCGACATCAGATCGTTCATCAGGTCGTAGTTCGAGGCGACCGAGTGAAACACGCCGGCCACCTTCTTCGCCTTGTCCTGTTCGTCGACTGTCTGATAGCCGAAGTGGGTTTTGCTCATCGCGCTCGTCCTTTCGCGGAAGGGTGTTCTATTGAGGTGCTGCGCCGCGTCTGTCAGAGAAGCGGCGGGGCAGGATCGTAACAGGAAGCGTCAGTGGCAGTGGCCATGCGCGGCAGGGGGCGCCGCCATGGGTGCGTCGCGCTCGACGCCCGCCGCCTTCAGTTTGGCGAAATATTCCGCCCAGAGTTCGTCCTGGCGCGTGGCAAGCTCGTAGAGCTGGTCCCACGAATAGATGCCGGTGTTGTGGCCGTCGGAAAACGTAGGCTGCAGCGCATAGTTGCCGACCCCTTCGAGCGCCGTGATCGTCACCTCGCGTTTGCCTGTTTGCAGCGTTTCCTGGCCGGGGCCGTGACCGCGCACTTCCGCCGACGGCGAAAACACGCGCATCAGCTCGAAAGGTACGCGATAGCTCTCGCCGTTCGCATACTGGAGTTCCAGCACGCGCGAGAGCGCGTGCACCACGACGCCGGTTGGCACCGGCGTATCGGATTTCAGTCCACTCATGATCGTTCCTGCTGTTGGACGCCCACCGCCCGGCCCGGGCCTGGTCTGGTCTGGTCTGGTCTGGTCTGGTCTGGTCTGGTCTGGCCTTAAGCCTGCTCCATTTCCTGGCGCACCGCGTCGCGCAGCAGCGTGGCCTGTGCGCGGCGCTGGCCCAGCATCGCCTCGGACACCGTGCGCTGGCGCGGCGACCAGACGGACATGGGGAAATGCGCGTCGTTCGTGAAGCGCGGAATCACGTGCCAGTGCACGTGCGGCACCTGGTTGCCGAGGCTCGCCAGATTCACCTTCGAAGGATGCATGACGCGGCGCAGCGCACGCTCGACGGCGTACACCGCGCGCATCAGATGTTCCCGGTCGGCCGCGCCCAGGTCCGAGAATTCGGCGATGTGCGTATTCCAGATGACCCGGCAGAAGCCGGGATAGTCGGCCTCGGCAGTCGCGAGCACGACACGCATGCGCTCGTCCTGCCACAGCACATCGCCGCCTTCCTCACTGCAGAATACGCATGTCATCGTCGTCCCCGAACCGGTTCACGGAAAATTGAGCGCTGCCATTAGACCAGCACGCGCTCGATTCCGCCATTGTTCGCGTTCTGAACGTAGTCCGCCATCCAGTTTTCGCCAAGTATGTGCCGGGCGATTTCCACCACGATGTAGTCGGCTTCGATGTTGGCGTCTTCGTTGTACCGCGACAGACCCTGGAGGCACGACGGGCAGCTCGTCAGAATCTTGACGTCCTGCGTCGTACCCTGCCCGCCCGCTTCCTGCGGCGTTGCCGGCTGCACTCCGTTCGCGCCGTTGCCCACGATCGGAATGCCGCGCAGCTTCGCCGCGCCCTTGCGGATTTCCTCTTCCTTGCGGAAACGCACCTGCGTCGAAATGTCCGGGCGCGTAACGGCCAGCGTGCCCGATTCGCCACAGCAGCGATCGTTCTTCTCGATCTTGTAGCCGTCCTTTTCGGAACCCATCAGCTCGTTGACGAGCTTGACCGGGTCGATCGTCTTGATCGGCGTATGGCACGGGTCGTGGTACATGTAGCGCGTGCCCGACACGCCATCGAGCTTGATGCCCTTCTCCAGCAGGAATTCGTGGATGTCGATGATGCGGCATCCCGGGAAAATCTTGTCGAATTCATAACCGGCCAGCTGGTCGTAGCACGTGCCGCACGACACCACCACCGTCTTGATGTCGAGGTAGTTGAGCGTGTTCGCCACACGGTGGAACAGCAC
This sequence comes from Paraburkholderia sp. J7, assembly GCF_905220155.1. Taxonomy (NCBI): domain Bacteria; kingdom Pseudomonadati; phylum Pseudomonadota; class Betaproteobacteria; order Burkholderiales; family Burkholderiaceae; genus Paraburkholderia; species Paraburkholderia sp. J7. The sequence continues at coordinate 254,986 of NZ_CAJMYZ010000013.1, forward strand.
GCGGTTGTCGGTGACGATCTTCTCGGCCTTGTCGTACTGGCCCGAGCCGCGCTGCGGATAGCCGCAGCACAGGTAGCCCGGCGGCAGCACCGTCTGCACGCCCGCTTCCCAGAGCATGGCTTGCGTGGCGAGTCCCACTTGCGAGAACAGGCGCTCCGAGCCGCAGCCGGGGAAGTAGAACACCGCTTCCGAATCGACGTTCGTCGTCTTCGGGTTGCGGATGATCGGCACGATCTTGTTGTCTTCGATGTCGAGCAGCGCGCGCGCCGTCTTCTTCGGCAGGTTGCCCGGCATCTTCTTGTTGACGAAGTGGATCACCTGCTCGACCACGGCCGGCTTGCCCGTGGATGCGGGCGGATGCGCCGTCTGCTTCTTCACGAACTTCTTCAGCACGTCGTTGCCGAGGCGCTGCGCCTTGTAGCCCACGCCCATCATCGCGGTGCGCGCGAGATTGATGGTCTGCGGGTTCGTGGCGTTCAGGAAGAACATGCCCGCGGCGTTGCCCGCGTTGAACTTCTTCTTGCCCATCTTGCGCAGCAGGTTGCGCATGTTCATCGTCACGTCGCCGAAGTCGATCTTGACCGGGCACGGCGTCACGCACTTGTGGCAGACCGTGCAGTGGTCGGCCACGTCGTTGAACTCGTCCCAGTGCTTGATCGACACGCCGCGGCGCGTCTGCTCTTCGTACAGGAACGCCTCGACCAGCAAGGAGGTCGCGAGAATCTTGTTGCGCGGGCTGTAGAGCAGGTTCGCGCGCGGCACGTGCGTCGCGCACACCGGCTTGCACTTGCCGCAGCGCAGACAGTCCTTCACCGAATCGGCAATCGCGCCAATGTCGGACTGCTTCATGATGAGCGACTCGTAACCCATCAGGCCGAACGACGGCGTGTAGGCGTTGCGCAGGTCGGCGCCTTCGAGCAGCTTGCCCGCATTGAAGCGGCCTTGCGGATCGACACGCTGCTTGTAGGCGCGGAACTCGGCGATCTCGTCATCGGTCAGGAATTCGAGCTTCGTGATGCCGATGCCGTGCTCGCCCGAAATCACGCCGTCGAGCGAACGCGCGAGCTTCATGATGCGCGCAACCGCGTGGTGCGCGTCCTGCAGCATCTCGTAGTTGTCCGAGTTGACCGGCAGGTTCGTGTGCACGTTGCCGTCGCCGGCGTGCATGTGCAGCGCCACGAACACGCGGCCGCGCAGCACCTTCTTGTGGATCGCCTGAGTCTCGTCGAGGATCGGCTTGAATTCGCCGCCGTTGAAGATCTTGCGCAGTTCCGCGCGGATCTCCTGCTTCCACGAGATGCGCACCGTGCGGTCCTGGGTCACGTGGAAGACGTTGGCGTCCGGCTGCACATCCACACGGTCGGCGAACTTTTCCGCGAGTGCCTCATAGCCCAGTTGCACGAGGTAGTGCTGCGCCTCGCGCAGCGACAGGTCGAGCTTCTCGCCCACGAAGGTCCAGCGCTCGCGCACGCGCTTGAGCAGGTCGAGCGCCTGCTGCACGCGGTCTTCGAGCAGTTCCGCGGAGGGAATCTCGTTCGCGTCGTCCGTCTTGCCGAGCGGCAGCTTGCCTGCCTTGAAGAACGCCTCGAGCGCGTCGACCAGCTGCAGCTTGTTCTTGATCGACAGCTCGATGTTGATGCGCTCGATGCCATCCGTGTACTCGCCCATGCGATTGAGCGGGATCACGACGTCTTCGTTGATCTTGAACGCGTTGGTGTGCTTGGCAATTGCGGCCGTGCGGCTGCGGTCGAGCCAGAAGCGCTTGCGCGCCTCGGCGGACACCGCGACGAAGCCTTCGCCGCTCTTGCCGTTGGCCATGCGGATGACTTCCGAGGTCGCGGCGGCCACGGCATCGGCGTCGTCGCCGACAATATCGCCGATCAGCACCATCTTCGGAAACGCGTTGCGCTTGCTCTTGGTCGCATAGCCCACCGCACGCAGATAGCGCTCGTCGAGGTGCTCGAGGCCCGCGAGAATCGCACCGCCCTGCTTCGACGTTTCGAACAGGTAGTCCTTGATCTCGACGATGCTCGGAATCGCCTCGCGCGCCTGGCCGAAGAATTCCAGACAGACCGTGCGCGTATGCGCGGGCATCTTGTGCAGCACCCAGCGCGCGGACGTGATGAGCCCGTCGCAGCCTTCCTTCTGCACGCCCGGCAACCCGGCCAGGAATTTATCGGTGACGTCCTTGCCGAGGCCTTCCTTGCGGAAACGCTTGCCTTCGATATCGAGCGACTCGGTGCGCAGCAGCTTTTCGCCCGGCGCGTACTCGCCGTCGAACCACTTCAGCTCGAAGCGCGCCACGGGAATGTCGTGGATCTTGCCCATGTTGTGGTCGAGGCGCGTGACCTCGAGCCAGTTGCCCTGCGGGTCGACCATGCGCCACCAGGCGAGATTGTCGAGCGCCGTGCCCCACAGCACGGCCTTCTTGCCGCCCGCGTTCATCGCGACGTTGCCGCCGATGCACGACGCATCGAGCGAGGTCGGGTCCACGGCGAACACGAAGCCCGCGGCGTCGGCGGCCTCCGTCACGCGGCGCGTGACCACGCCCGCGCCCGAGAAAATGGTCGCGACCTTGCGGTCCACGCCCGGCAGGTCGGTCATCTCGACCGGACCGAGCTGCTCGAGCTTTTCGGTGTTGATGACGGCCGAGAACGGCGTGAGCGGCACCGCGCCGCCCGTGTAGCCCGTGCCGCCTCCGCGCGGAATCACCGTGAGGCCGAGTTCGAAGCAGGCCTTGATGAGGCCGGCGATTTCGGCTTCGGTATCGGGCGTCAGGACGACGAATGGGTATTCCACGCGCCAGTCGGTCGCGTCGGTCACGTGCGAGACGCGCGAGAGGCCGTCGAAGCGGATGTTGTCCTTCTGCGTGCGCTTGCCCAGCACCTTGACGGCGCGGCGGCGCAGGTCGGCCATCTTCTCGAACTCGCCCGCGAAGGCGTCGATGGCGCGGCGCGTGGCGCCGACCAGTTTTTCCACACGCGCGGCGCGCTCCACGCCTTCCTTGTCCGCATGCTCCTGCAGATCGGCGCGGCGGCGCTTTTCGATTTCGGCGAGGCGGTGGTTCAGCGCCTCGATCAGGAGCGCGCGGCGCTTCGGATTGTCGAGCAGGTCGTCCTGCAGATACGGGTTGCGACGCACGACCCAGATATCGCCCAGCACCTCGTAGAGCATGCGCGCCGAGCGGCCGGTGCGGCGCTCCGCGCGCAGTTCGGCGAGCGCGTTCCATGCGTCTTCGCCGAGCAGGCGGATGACGATTTCGCGGTCCGAGAAGGACGTGTAGTTATAGGGAATCTCGCGCAGGCGCGGTTCGATGTCGGCGGCCACGGCGGCGGCGGCGCCGCGAGGATCGAAAACTTGAGGTGCGTTCATGGTTGGACGACTCTTTGGGCCAGCCCCGCGCACGGCTCGCGGCCGCTGCGACGGATGCTGACGGGGCGCGTGGGGCGCTATTCTGAAATCGTGTCCGCCTGTGGCAGGCTGCGGACGAAAGGGGTGGGGAGGCACATGGCGGCAACGCTCACGCCGATGGTTCCCCGGCGCTCGGATTTAGCGACACGATCGTGCGTGGCGGGCGTGCCGCTGCGCCGCCGGGCGGGTTACGCGCCGTGCGGGCATCAAATGGGCTGTCCGAGGTTGCCAGTGCATCATCCGATCCTTGTTTCGAAAACAGATTTTACCGCATGATCCGCGCCCGCGCTGACGCTGCGTGGGAACTTGGCCAACACCTAACATTCACTTGCGTTGACGGGTGGTTCACGCTCGATTGCACGCGCTTTGACGATGATTTGCCTTCCGGCCGGTCGGCGAATCGCGCCGGCGCATCGAGTGACAGCCGCCAGCCCGCGCCGGTATGCCCGCGCTGGTATGCCCCCGCCTCCAGAGCGGGAGCCGTTGGCGCTATCATTTACGCTTTCCCGCCCTAAACCCGCGCCCGGCGCGTCCTCGCATGGTCTCCCACGACGATTACCTGAAGAAAATCCTCACCGCCCGCGTCTACGACGTCGCCCGCGAGACCGAACTCGAGCGCGCCCCGAACCTCTCGGCGCGCCTGCGC